>PWHU01000065.1 GCA_003555395.1 Thermoplasmata archaeon | reverse complement strand
TCTCGAGCCATATCCAGCCGTCTTCAACCTTTCCTCGTAATTCTGTTTTGTATTCCTCACCGGGATTTTCAAAGACCTTCGAAAACATCTCCATTGCATCTTCTCTATCGTCGGGATGAGCAAAATCTATGGCTTCAGCCCCAATGAGTTTGCTAGGGTCCAATCCCGTTATTTTATTAGAAGGATAACTATGGTATTTCATCTCACCTTTTTCATCGATCACTGTGATATACGTGGGAGTACGATCAAGATACCTCTCTTTCCGCTTCAATTCACGTTCATATTCCTTTCTTTCAGTGTTGTCCTCGACCAATCCCATACCTGAATTTATCCGACCGTCTTCATCCTCGATGCCTTTAAGAAAAACTTTTACATCGATCGTTTTATCCCCGGTCACAGATGTGTATTCCCCTTCGTAATATCCTTCGCCCTCTTCTAAAGAAGATCTTATCTCCTCTATCAACTTACCATTATCGAGGTCGTTCAGCATGTCGAGTCCTATCAGAGCCTTTCTAGAAGAGCCTATTATCTTCACGAACCTATCGTTGCATTCTGTTATGATCCCTTCCCCGTTATAATGAAAAGCCCCTATAGGAGAATCATAAAAGATCTTTTGGTATTTTTTGCGGCTTTCCCTGAGATTTTGATCAGACTCTTTCAATCTCTTTTTTGATATCCCATGCTCGTACCCATGTTCTATCGCTTCGACCAATAATTTATACTGAGATTCTGGGTCGTCACTTTTCTGGATGTATCTATCTGCACCTAAATTCAGAGCCTCGATGGCAACTTTTTCTCCGCCTTGACCGGTGAATATTATGAAGGGGATGTATTCTCCTCTTTCTTGTCTGATCTCCTTCAAGAAATCTAATCCGTCCTTACCAGGCATCCTGTAATCGGAAACTATCACGTCAAATTTGCTTTCATCTATCATATCAAGAGCTTTTTCTGCAGAAGATGTGGATAGAACTTCTACATCTTCGGATAACCTTTCCAAATAGATCTTTGCTTGGTCTTGTAGACCTGTTTCGTCGTCAACGAATAGTATACGCATCGATTCACCCATGTTTTAACTAACAATATAATGTGAGGGAAGATATATAGAATTATTCATTAAAAATCAATCTGTTTGGTATCTCTTCAGATGCACGTCGAAACGAGCACCGTCCATATCGGAATCTTTCATTTCGATCTCTCCACCGTAACTTTCCAACAAGTTTTTCACCAGGAATAGACCCAGGCCTGTCCCCCTGTCCCTGTCGGTGGTATATCCCTTCTCGAATACGATATCCTTTTTATCATCTGGTATCCCTTTTCCGTCGTCTTCTATAATACATAACACTTCATCATCCTTAACCTCTCCAGCTATTTTTATCCTGGTGCCTTCAGAATGTTTGATCGAGTTCTCGATAATATTGTTAAAAACCTCCTGAAGCAGGGACCCACCTTCTACTTTACACTTTACCGATGGACACTCCAGCGACAGTTCAATCCCCATCCTTTCAGCCATCGCTTCATTCGATTCGACAGTATCTTTGATCGTAGAGGCGATATCTACGGGTTTTATTTCCTCTTCCTGGGCATCAAGAAGAAGTCTCACTTTTTGTATCAGATTTACGCTCTCTTTGTTCGCTGTGAGTGCCCCTTTGACCATATCTTGGGAATCTTTTGAAAGTTCCTCTTCTCCTTCTTCCAGTAATTGAAGGTATCCCTGGACAGCCTGCGCTTTGTTCTTTATATCGTGTCTGAGCAGTGAGTTAAGGAACTCTTCCCTCTCCTCGACCTTCTTTCTTTCAGTTATATTTATAACGATACCGGCAACTTTTTTGTATTCATCCTCCTGTTCTGTTATGCCCCCTACATCTCTGAACCATATGTAATCTCCATCGCTATTTTCTATCCTGTACTCGACTTCATATCTTTCCGCTCTCCCTTCTAGATGATCTCTCATCGCTTCCATCGCTCTCCCATAGTCTTCTGGATGTACAAGTTCCGTGAAATCTTCATAGGTTTGAAATCTCTCGGGATCATATCCAAGCATCTCAGCTTTTCTATCGTTGAATCTCACTTCTCCTGACGGAAGTTCCATCTCCCACCATGCGAGATTTCCAGTGCTCATCGCTTCTTCTAATCGCTCCTTATACAGTTCCAATTCTTCCTTCAATTCCTCTCTATCTCTCATGATTTCACCTTCCTAAGATGAACGGTGAAACCGGCTCCACCGAGTTCAGAATCCTCGACTTCAACACTCCCACCGTAACTCTCAGCGATCTCTCTCACCATGTATAAACCCAATCCGGTTCCAGCATTCGTTCCACTTTTGAACCCCTTCTCAAATATCTTTTCTTTGATATCGTCAGGTATGCCAGAACCATCATCTTCTATAGTCACCATACATTCGTCCTCTTCAACTCGGATACTGACCTTTATCTCTTCGCAATCCGAGTGTTTGACGGAGTTTCCTACCAGGTTGGAGAACAACTCTTCCAATAATGCACCGCCTTTCACTTTACAGTCACATTCCGCCATATCTATGTCTATATCCTTCTCCTGTAGCTGATCTTTATGTTCCGATAACACTTTGTCCATCACCGAGCCTAAATCCATTTCATCGATCTCCTCCTCTTCCTCGATCTTCCTGAGGTTTCTTACCTTCCTGATCATCTCGATACTATCTTTAGCAGCACGTTCAGCTCTGTATACAAATTCTTTTACCTCATCGGAAAGATCGTGATCTTCTAACAGTTCTAGATATCCCTGGATTATCTGATTTTTGTTCTTGAGGTCGTGCCTTAGCAGAGAATGTAGGAAGTCCTCTCTATTTCTAATCTGGATTCGCTCTAGGGCCTGAGAAACGTGGCTTATCAATAATTCAGCTGTCTTTAGATCTTCCTCTTCAAAATGACCAACTTCTGTGGAAACCGCCTGGAATACCCCATGTTTTCCGATAGGTACACTTATCGCCGACC
>PWHU01000151.1 GCA_003555395.1 Thermoplasmata archaeon | reverse complement strand
TCAGCAAAGATTATCCCACCATAACTGAACTCGGAAGAGAGCATTCGAGAAAGGTCCACGGAGGCAACGCCGTACCCATAGCTTACGGACACGGTGTAAGATCAGCCTATTATACTATACAGAAAGGAGAGCAGATAAACGAGGACGAACTCGATCCGTGGAATCAAGTGTTCACTGTCATCGGCGGAAGTGGTACAGCGGTGATCGACGGAGAAGAGATCGAACTGGAAAAGAACATGTCGGTACACGTACCGCCTGATGTAGAACACATAGTTAAAAAAGAAGAAGGCGATGACGATTTAGAATTGATCTGGACTGCCTATGGAGAGAAAGCGTGATATCTAGATCTGTTTAAATAGAAGCATACCGCTTCATAAGACATGGATAAGACCGAGAGGGAGAGAGGGAGCCCTTCATCACTAGATGTGGTTACAGGTGCGATCTTTGTTTAGCTTTCAAAGGAAATATAGAGAGTCTAGAAGATAGAAAGACCATAAGCGACGGTTGGTTCAAGTATTTTGGATTCCGCATACCTCCTGAGGATATATCATGCGACGGATGTTTGACACCCGGTGAAGAAGAACCTCATCTCATCGACGAAGATTGCCCTATAAGGGCTTGTGTTTTAGATAGGGGAATCGAAAACTGCTCACGATGTGAAGAATACGGCTGCAGGAAGTTCGAAACAAGAGTCGTGGATAGGTATGATCTTGAAGATATACCTGAAGAGGACTATCAGCGGTTCATACGCCCCTATGAGAACAAAAGAAGATTTGATGCCGAAGAGTGAACTAGACTCTCTTCAAGTTTCTCTTGGAGGTGAAAGGCCCGATATCACGGCTAAAATAGGCCCTATGATGAGACCTGCCCAGACAGTGAAACCTATGATCCCGAATACGATGACTCTGATCCTATCCCAACTTTCTGGATTTTTAAAATCCGAAGACTCTTCACAAAGCTTGTGACCTATGATCACAGGGATCAAGGCAAAGATGAGCGTCACTATGACTGCTAAACCTGGACTAGACCCGCTAGCGGCTATCACCATCTGCATCAACATCGTGACTCCACTGCCGATGTAAAGAAGACCGGAGGTCAGAAGGCCCCACTCTTTTACGTTGTCGGGCTTTTTCCCTTGCGAACGGTATTTCCAACCGGTCCATGTAAAACCCAGGGTCAAAACGGCTATCATGGGAGCGAATATAAGCCAGAGGGGTTGACCCTCCCATAAACGTATGTTGATCACGTCTAAAGGCAGAAGGATCCACTCTACTAGACTCCACGTTTCTTCATAGCCTACTGCGAGTCCGTAGTTACCTCCTGTTCCTTCTTCACTGTAAACGACCACGTGGTAGGTACCACTTTCTACGATATTCTGATCGAAGGTCACCGGGTGATAGTAGCTTCCGGGGGTGAAAGGTTCGTATCTTCTTTCTCCTAGATCGCCTTCTATGACCTTTATTCCTACCTCGTCCGGACTCTGCACAAAATCAGGTGTGGGATCGATTTCATCTATCCCTGGTCCCATCACCGCTAGGTTCGGCACGAAATCTTCGTTTTTCGGTGTCAACAGACTGAGGTAAAGTCTTTCACCGGATTCCATCTCCATCTCGTAATAGTTCGCTACAGACCCTTCTCGAAGTTCAGAATATATCGCCCAGGACTTGATGGGATCTTCGATGATCATGGCGCTTTCTAAACTTTCGTTTTCCGATGCGGTTTTTGGAACGTGAGCTGCAGCTGTAGAGACGACAAGCAGCAGAAATACAGGTAAAGTCACAGATACTACTCTTCTCACTCCCATGTGATAAACTATGTATCAAGTGTGATTTAAACTATTCTGTGATCTTCGGCGCATCGTCTAGGACCAATAGTTCACTCTATCTCCGGTTTCAATCTGATCTCTGACTTCATACTTCTAGAGATGAGGCAGTTCTTCTTCGCTAGTTTTAATGCCCTCTCGACTTTCTTCCTATCTTCACGGTTCTTCAACTTCACCTTCGGAATTAGATCGATGGTGGTGATCATGCTGCCCTGGTCCGTGTCTTCTAGGGTCCCTTTGGTCTCGAGTTCGAATCCTTCAAGTTCCGATCTCATCTTTTCCAGCGTAGATCGTAATGTTATCGAATAACACATAGCTAGAGAAGCGACAAAAGCATCTTCGGGGTTCATCAATCCTTCCGTACCGCCGAACTCCACCGGCTTGTGAAAATCGCATGTGTACCCGCAGTCCATGCTTATGGTACCATGGGCGTCTTCTTCATCGCTCC
The DNA here is from genome assembly GCA_003555395.1 of Thermoplasmata archaeon. Classification (GTDB taxonomy): domain Archaea; phylum Thermoplasmatota; class Thermoplasmata; order Halarchaeoplasmatales; family Halarchaeoplasmataceae; genus Natronoplasma. Next base: position 715 of record PWHU01000151.1, on the reverse strand, counting down.
AGTTGACTATTGATATGTATTCGTGAGCCATGGTTTTGCGAAGTGTTTACAAAAATATAAATCTTGTCACTCGATAAGTCGAAAAGTCAAATGTCTTTCCTCCCCGAGAGCCTTTTTTCTCTCGTAGGAGCCTTGTTTTCCGAATCGTCTATCTTGTCGACGCTGCCGATACATAAGGGACATGTACTCCTCTCCTCGATCAGTGTAGGTCTTCTCGTTTCTTTCGGTCTCTTATCCCGAAGAAGCCCCGTAAGATATCTCTTTATCCTCTCTAATACCCTCATCAAGTCATTGATATGCTATCAGCGGCATATAAGGTTGTCGTCGTTCAGTGGAAATTGTTTTATCCTCCCTCGATATTCATGTTCCGATGGGATCAGAAACTCCACGAGACGTTCTCAACGAATTGAAGTGGAGAGAAAAAAAGAGCTTGGAAAAGGCAATCATATATTACGTTCACCGGGGAGCCCCGGATGACTTCAGAACCATGCGAGGATCTGAGGTCGAAGATCTTGGCAGGTCTTTCATCAAATGCGTAGAAGGACACATACCCTACCATCGAGTCTTCAAGATCGAGTATGATGGGGACGTGATCTTTGAGAGAGAGTAGAGCAAGTCTGGTCATCCCTCCTTTTTGTAATAGATGACAACTGAGATTACTACGGCCAAAACCAGTACTGCTAAGACAAATCCCGGTGTATCCTCTTCCTCTTCG
>PWHU01000072.1 GCA_003555395.1 Thermoplasmata archaeon | reverse complement strand
GTGGGTTTCACCCTGTTGATCCTTCGATAAAATCCTTCCTTGGACACATCTTCGAGCCTCGGAAACTCTTCGCAGAGTTTTGGAAATACATAGTCCAAAAATTCTTTGCTCCTGCCTACAAAGTTCTCCCACATCCTAGATTGTGATTCGTGATATCCCATGGAGATCCGTCTACCCAATGGATGACCGTACCATTCGGAAGGCAGCCCCTGTTCATACAGCGCGTGGCCTGTCTCGTGCATCAAACTAAAGATTGAGTTTATGTTCTCTTCCGTATATCTATTAGTGATCCTTACGTCGTCGTCCATGCCCATGGTGAAGGGATGTACCGCCTTATCGAGTCTGCCGTGTTCATAATCGTACCCTAAGCTTTCCGCCAATCTATGACAAAATTTTCTCTGTTTATCGATGGCAAACTTTTTTCCTTCGAAGACGCCCTCTCCAGGTTTGATATCGGTCGAAAGGATTTCTAAAACCATCGAACTGAGCTGCTTTTTCATCGGCTCGAAAATTTTCTTTATCTTTTCAGCCGTAAACCCTGGTTCGAATTCATCTATGTGTGCGTCGTAGGGTTCGTTTTTATACCCTATATATTCAGCAGCTTCCTTTTTTAATTCTACCTGCTTCTTTAGATGTGGTAAGAAATGTTCGAAATCCGATCTCTCCCTAGCGGTCTCCCAGGCGGATTGAGCCTTGGTAGATGTCTTGGACATCTTCTTTATGAGTTCGTCCGGTACCCTGTATCTCCTTTCAAAATCTCTCGTCATCTCTCTGACTGCGGCTCTCTGGACTTCATCGAGTTCCGCCTGATTTGATTCTTTGTTCAACTTCTCGATACATTTTTTTGTCTTTTCGGAGGTGAGTTTTTGGTGATAAAGGCGTGATAGTTCAGCCTTACTTTCAGATCGTCCTTCTACTGCACCTTTAGGCATATAGGTCCTTTCATCCCATGCCAAAAGGTATAGTGCTCGTTGTATATTTCGTAGCCTGTTAGAGATCTCCAATAATTCGTCAAAGAGCGACATGTTTAGAGGAAAAAGGGAGTACTAATAAAATTAACTCTCGATTCTCAGACCACAAATATTTACTATAACGTTTTACATTGTATAATATATGTATGAGAGAGTTATCATTCCTACCGACGGATCCGACGTTTCGTTTCAGGGAGTCGAAGAAGGATTGAAGGCCGCAAAGGCCTATGGGATTCCAGCTTTAGCTCTTTATGTCATACCTCCCAGTTCTATCTCGGGACATAGGCTCGAAGAGTACGGGATGGAACTGATCGACCAGTTCAGGGAACATCAGAAAAATAGGGGGAAAAAAATCCTAGCTAAAGTAAAGAAAGAGGCTCATGAGATAGGCGTGGAACTCAAGACCGAGATAAGAGAAGGTCCTCCCTATGAAGAGATCTCATCTGTAGCGAACCCAGGAGATATAGTCTATATCTGTTCACACGGCAGGTCCGGTATAAAGTCGATCTTCCTCGGGAGTACAACAACCAGGGTGCTAAAACGAACGGAGGCTACCGTTGCCGTGGTGAGAGCCGATGAGGATAAATGATCGAAAAGAAGCTGAAGAGGTGTGAGAAAACCGGAACTTCCTAACAGTCCGTTTTTCATAGGATAGCGCACACCACTCGGTCAATCGTCATATTTTCCTTCTTTCTTCTGGTAGATCTCCACGACTATGACCACCGCCAATAAAAAAGTCCAGATGGATCCGGGGATATCGTATTCTTCCTCATCTTCCGAAACTCCCAAAAATATGATCTCCGCTTCTTCCATCTCTAAGCCTATACCGTGCAATTCGATAGTAAATTCATACTCGCCTTTTAGAGGCTCGGGACATTCAAGCCAATCTTCCTGTGCTTCTCCAAATATCGTTCTGACAGGATCGATATCATCTTCACCAGGATCGGTAAAATTGCCATGGCCATATTCATCCCTTAGATACGGCTTTATTTGAGGATAGATATTTTCCCTTATATCCGTGCTTCTTATGGTCGGTAAGTTTTCATCGAATTCACCTATTTTATCTTCACGGTCAAACCGGCATAACTCCAATCTTCCGTCGTACCTAAATCCTCGTTTACCTTCCAACTCATCGGAGTCAGGCCTTTCTACATTGATCACTTTATGCCGATATAGATCGAAAGTGCCGCTAAAATCCAATAATATGTCGCGCGGCACCCTATCAGATCTCATATCATAAGAGAAGGTATGCTCATAGCTGGTGATTATATCGTCCTGGGGCACAGTGACTTCTAGCTCAAATTCATCATCGATGTAAAGAGAGACTTTTTGCGCTTCCTTCCTTGAATTTTCTATCTCAACTTTAATATTTTCAGTTTCTCCTACATCTACCTGCTCAGGAGCATCAAACTTAACGACTTTTATCTCGTCTCGTTGTTCTAGAGTTCTCTCATCCGATGTTTCCCATTCTTCGAGAGAATCTTCCTCTTTTTCTTCGACTTGAACGATATGTTGCTCTAGAACGGTGTTTTCGTGTCTGACCTCTAGTGTGTATTCACCCGTATTTTCAAATCTTATGTCATGAGTAAATGTTTTCAATCCTTCTGTAGAGTAAAGATCTTGGGAATAGGTTTCCCACTCATCGACCACTATCTTATCGACATCGTCTTCACCCCCGATGGCATAGAGGTTTCTTATAGAACTGAAATATATCGTGCCATCCTTTCCTATCACGGGTGAACCTCCATCTACCTTAAATCTCCATCTTTCCGTACCTGGTTGTTCTTCGGTGTCTTCGGAATGTACAGCATAAAGTTCACTCCCACTACCGACGTATATCGTTCCGTCTTCTCCGATGGCAGGGGAAGAACGGATAGAGCTATCGGTTTCGAATCTCCATCTTTCCGTACCTTTTTGTCCTTCGGTATCTTCGGTATGTACGGCATAAAGTTCGCTCCCACTACCGACGTATATCGTTCCGTCTTCTCCGATGGCGGGCGAAGAACGGATAGAGCTATCGGTTTCGAATCTCCATCTTTCCGTACC
>PWHU01000096.1 GCA_003555395.1 Thermoplasmata archaeon | reverse complement strand
TAGCAGGCGAAGATAAAATGCCATCACCTGTCTCAAAGCTCCATCTTTCCGTACCATCTACGTGAGTAGTATCGTATGGACTCCTGCGATTGTTCCTTTGATCACGACCGAAGCTGGGCCACGGAGAATCCGCCAGACCTGTCAGCTCGACCTCACCTTCTACACTTTCCTCGAGCCTTTCTTGGGCAGAAATAGAAGTCATACCCACGACAAAAGTCGAGATGACCAACATCATTCCTATCGCTAACATAACCGCCTTCTTCTTTTTTCCAATACCTTTCATATTCATCCACCTAATATCTTTGCAGCATCAGAGAAGTAAAATTCGTTCCTTCTCCGATTGCCAATATATTATTATCATATCACTAATATTACAATGATTAATGCTTTTTATCGTATATATGGTTTGTCCTTGCTGCCATGTTATCAAGCGTGAACTCTTTTCAAAGGAAAAGTGGATATGAATAACCGGATATATACAGCGAAATCGGATTATTAACTTTAAATAATAGCAGCTTTTTCCCTATTATATATAGAAGTTATATCACCGGTTGTGAAAAAACATGGGAAAAGAAGTTGATGAAGAATTTGAGGAGTTCGAAGAAGATGTTTTCGATACGTTCTTGGAAAGGAATCCGACCATGGCCACCCACCTGGGTATCCATGAATATGACGATGAACTGCCTGATCTTTCTAAAAAGAAGCGTCTTGAAGACATCGAACTGATGGAAGAGTGGTTACAGAAGCTGAGAGACTTTAACAGTCAAGAGTTGAATGAAGAAAACGAGCTGGCCAAAAGATTGGGCGAACACATATTCGAGATGCAGCTCTTCCGTATGAAAGAGCTTAGATTCGGAGAGCAGGCACCTTCCGCACCGAATATAATCGGTTCGTCCATATTTCCACTTCTCAGAAGAGAGTTCGCACCTCTCGAAGAAAGGTTGAACAGCATCAAAGGCCGTATAGAAGATATACCAGAAGCATTGGAAGAAGAAAGATCCAAGTTGGAAGACCCTGTACGCTTATGGATCGACATGGCGATCGAGTCCGCCGAACAGCTTCCCATGCTTTTCAAGCTGGTCCAGATGCTGGTAAAACAGAACGGGGCTTTCAACGAAGACGATCTTTCCGAATTCGTTCAAGCCATAAACAGGGCGGATTCCGCCTTAGAGGATTACATAGAATGGCTGGAGGAACTGAGGAGGGATGCCAAGGAAGATTACACCATCGGGGAAGAAAGATTTGAAGAGCTGTTAGAAAAGAGAGAGTTGGATCATACCTCCGAGGAAATACTCGAGATAGGTAAAGAACTGTTGAAGGAATCGGAAGAGAAGATGGAGCAATACGCGAAAAAGATAGACTCCGATGCCAGTGTTGAAGAGGCGCTTGAGAAGGTAAAATCAGAAACACCCGACAGCTTTGAAGATGCCTTGGGATGGTACGAGAACGGTTTAGAAGATGCCAAGGAGTTCATCGAAGAGAATGATCTCGCTACCATAGTGGAGGACGAAGAGATAGAGGTCACTGAAACCCCGGAATACATGCGCAATATAATCCCATTCGCGGCCTACATACCGCCTGCAAAATTCGATCCCACCAAAAAAGGTATTTACGTGGTGACACCGCCTGAAGACGAGGAAAGATTGAACAACTATTCTTACTGGGACGTGAGGAACACTACGGTACACGAAGGCTATCCTGGACACCATCTGCAGCTTGCTTCCGCGATCACAAACGACGACGTGTTCCGCATATTCTCTCAAGCTATAGAGACCGTGGAAGGTTGGGCACACTATTGCGAAGAGATGATGAAAGAGCACGGTTTTGACGACACACCGGAGGCGTGGCTCATCCAGACAAACGACGTGGTCTGGAGAGCGGTCAGGATAATCGTCGACGTTGAACTGAGTAAAGGAGATATGTCCTTCGACGAAGCGGTAGAGTTCCTCGTCGATAAAGTGGGGATGGACAAAAGCGATGCGGAAAAGGAAGTGAAACGTTATACTCAAAGTCCAGCGTACCAACTCAGCTATCTATTAGGGAAAGAGATGATAAAGGATCTGAAAGAAGACGTGAAGGAAAAGATGGGCGACGATTTTACGGAAAAATTCTTCCATGATACGATACTGTTCGCAGGAAGCGTACCGATGAAATATTTGAGAGAGATATTCGACAAAAAGATAGAGGAAGCGTGATCCTGGAGGGCTCGGTTAAAGATGGGAGATGTCGTGAAACCGAGGATAGTAGCCGACGAATTACTGGTCAAGTACGGTCGAACTACCGCCCTAGATTCCTTCTCCGCCGCCATACCGGAAGGCATCTCCGGTTTGTTAGGACCCAATGGGGCGGGAAAATCCACTTTTATAAAATCCATATTGGGGTTGATCGAACCCGTGAGCGGAAAGATAAGTGTAGCGGATTCTGAAGACGGTCTCAGCAGACTGGCTAGAAGAGAACTCATCGGCTACATGCCCGAACACCGGTGTCTTATCGAAGACATGAAAGGTTTTGAGCTCGTTTCTTACATGAGCCGACTTTCCGGACTACCGAGAGAGGATGCCGTGGAAAGGAGTCACGCCGCTTTAGATTTCGCAGGTTTGGATGAAGAAAGGTACAGGGAGATATCCTCCTATTCTACCGGGATGAGGCAGAGGGTCAAACTCGCTCAGTGTATCGTACACGATCCTGAGATAATGCTGCTGGACGAACCGACCACAGGTATGGACCCGGACGGGAAAGAAGAGATGCTGTCGCTGATAAAAAAGATCGGTGGTTCCGAAAAGACCGTTTTGATCTCTTCCCATATATTACACGAAGTGGAGCAGGTGAGCGATTACGTGGTGATCATAAACGAAGGCAGGTCCATAGAAAGCGGGTATATGAAGGACATGATGGAGTCGGAGGAGAACAGATACAAGCTCAAAGTCCGTGGACAGGAAAAAGCTTTAGAGAAATTCGTAAAAGATCTGAGAAAGGAGTGGGAGGTCGTCCGAACCGAGGACGAGAAGGATCAACTGGTGGTGATACTCGCGGGTTTGAAGAGTACGAAGAATATCTTTCAATCCGTAGATCGATACGACCTGCAGTTGAGATACATGAGACCCGATGTCATGACGTTAGAAGATTTCTTCCTGCGTTCCTTCTCAGGAGGTGAAGACCATGGGGATTGATCCTATCGAGTACACTCCCTGGAAAAAGAAGAGTACGATGCTGGGAAAGCGATTTCTCGTCATGGTAGAAAAAATATTTAGAAGCAAGATAAGATCTAAGGCCATCTGGGTCATACTCATAATAGGCTCAATGATAGTTCACGTTTTCCCTATACTTTTGGCGGCTTTGATGCCTCACGAAGAACTGACCGCCGAGATGATGAGGGACCACATGAGCGGGGAGATATTCTTTCTTTTCACCGTTCTTCTCGCCGCCGTGATATGTTCCGGTCTGGTCTCTCAAGACCTGAAAGACAGTTCGTTCGTACTGTACTTTTCAAGGCCGTTGAAGACCGAAAGCTACCTCTTGGGTAAATTGGGTGGAGCTTTCACCACCATGCTGATCTATTGTTTCATACCACCTTTACTGATATGTATCTCCGTTATAGCGACTCAAACCGGCGATGCCTACACCGGAAGTTTGAAGGTTTTAGGTAAGACTGTATTGGCAGGACTTTTGACCTCTTTCGTCTTACTACCGTACATGGTCCTGCTGTCTTCTTTGACCAAAAGGAAGGCCTACGCGGGCATAGGCTCCTTCATGAGCATTTCTGCGCTCGCCATAGTGAGTCTTTTTTTCGCCCAATTCGACTCCAACTGGAAGCTTCTCAACCCTTCTAATCTTCTGAATTTTACCTTCGATCTGATCTACGGTTTCGGACTCCCGGACGATATCAATTCAGGATTCTATTCCGTAGGGATGTTCGTTTTGATCATCCTTCCGCTCACTCTCCTCTTCTACCGCATACATTCTAAGGAGGTGGGCGGTTGAACGAGTTCGTAGTTTCCGCAAGGAACCTATCCAAATGGTACGGAGACGTCATCGGTCTGAATTCACTGAATATCGGACTGCCGAGAGGTATAACCGGCATAGTCGGCCCGAATGGAGCCGGTAAGAGTACTTTGTTCAAATTGGCAACTGGCATGATAAAGCCCAACAAAGGGAGCATCACCGTGATGGGAGAAGACCCCTGGCTGAATCACGACCTGATGAAAAGGATCGGTTTTTGCCCCGATTACGACAATCTTTCGGACTATTCTACGGGTAAAAGGTACTTGTATCAGGTAGGTGCACTCCACGGATCGAGGAACGAGGAGTTGAAGCAGAGGGTGAAAAAGACCGCTAGGGACGTCGGTGCACGAGACTTTTTGAACAAAGATATCGATACCTACAGTCAAGGTATGAGACAGCGACTTAAACTCGCCGGCGCTCTTTTGCACGATCCCGATCTCTTGTTTTTAGACGAACCTTTGAGCGGGGCGGACCCGCAGGCTAGAAAGGACTTGATCGAACTGATCAAAGATCTTCACGAGGAAAAAGAACATGACATACTGGTGAGTTCCCACGTGTTGAGCGAGATAGAAAGGATGACCAGCGAGATCGCTCTTCTTTATAAGGGTAGAGTCATCGCCTCAGGAGACATATCAGAGGTGAGAGGACTTATAGACAAACATCCACACAACATCGTTATCGACGGCGTGAGGAAAAATGCGTTGGCTAAACGTTTGATAGACCAAAATTACGTCGTTTCCGTCGGATTCGAAGATAACCGAAGGAAGATGATAGTAGAAGTCGAGAAGCCCGACGAGTTTTTTCAACAGATCGCTTCTCTTGTAAATCAGACGGAAACGGAAGTTTTCGAGATGTACAGCAGAGATGACAACCTCCAGGCCGTCTTCGATTACCTGGTGGGAGGTGGTAAAAGATGAAACAAGATCTCTTCGCCCTTTTTTCCCTGGTAAAGAGTTCTACCACCAAAGCGATCCTGAACAAAAAATTCTTGATAGTGTTGCTGGCCGTGTTCTTTCTCTCCGCGGTGATGGGATACGTGGCCGCACAGGACCTTGAAAGATTGGAAGAGGGCAGCGATCTTATGGACTTTTTCGTCATCTCATTTTTCCTGCCTCTGATGTGCATGATATTCGGCTCTTCGCTGATAAGGGACGAGATAGAAGACAGGAGTATAACCCACGTATTGACCGCGCCTATCAGTAGGACAAAGATGTATATGGGCTACTACATCTCCGTATTCATAGTTTCCATATTCGCGGCGTGGTTGATACTGACTTCCGGGTTCGTCACATTTTTCGGCATTTTAGGAGTAGATATGGAAGCCGTGCGCATCTACTTTGATATAGTGAGTATAGTCGCTTTCGGTACGTTGGTATACTCGTCCTTGTTCGTCTTAGTCAGCATCGTCATCGAAAGGTCGCTCTACTTCGGCCTTTTCTATGTGTTCATATGGGAGGGCTTCGTCGGCTCTCTACCGGGGAACATAAAACTGGTCTCGATACGGCATTACCTGAGAAGCATAGGAAAAGAATTGATGGAGCACGGATCTATCTCGAGATACGGAGCCGCTTCGGGCATGGGCGCTTCTATAATAACGTTGTTCATCCTTACCGCGGTCCTTTTGCTCCTAGGTATGATCCTCTTCAGAGAGAAAGAATTTCCCTGACCGTCGTGTGTATCATTTATCTACCAATTCGTCAGCGGTTATCAGTGGAACAAGTTCTACATCTAGCTCTTTTAACTTTTCTTCCGCGCCCTCTTTTCTATCCACTACCACGAGAACCTTGTTTACCTTCGCTCCTGCTTCTCTAAGCACTTCAACGGTTTCAACGGAAGAACCGCCAGTTGTGGTCACGTCTTCAACAACTGTAACTGTTTCGCCTTCTTCCAGTTTTCCTTCGATCCTTCCTCCCGTACCGTGACCTTTGCTCTTTTTGCGTACCATGAGGAAAGGTAAGTCCGTCTCTAACGAGAGGGCTGCAGCGAGAGGGACCGCTCCCAATTCCATGCCAGCTATCTTTTCTCCTTCGACGAGAGGTGCCATCTCAGTGGCTATCTCTTTTAATACCGCGGGATCGGTGCTAGCCAACTTGATATCCACGTAATAACTGCTCTTTTTTCCAGAAGTGAGTGTGAACTCACCATACTTTATCGCTCCGCAATCTTCTAACATATTTTTTAACATCTTTTCACCAAGGTTCTTTCTTCAATCCGAGTTTCTATCCTATTATATTAACTCCACGGTGCAGCAGGGGTAAAAACAGTATTATCATGATTGTACCCCAAAGACCGGGAAGATCAAAGTAAGTGTAAGCGAACCAACCATGACTCGTGATGAAAGTCAAAAGGAAAGAGCCGATGACAAAATCGTACATATCGATCATAGGCGCTTTAGCTCCTCTAGCTTTACCTCTCCTTCTTTTTACGAAGCTGCCGCCTATGTCGCCCAATAGTGCCCCAAAGGAGAGAGAAAATAGGGGTATCAGACCTTCGGGAAATGAGGGGTAGAGTGAGAAGAAAGGTCTTAGTACGAGATATAGGACTAGGCCTACCGAAGCGGCGGAGATACCACCGCCAAAAAGACCTCTCCACGTTTTTCCGTCGCCCAAGATACGTTTGCCTTTGAGCTTTCTTCCTCCGTCGATGGGAGGACCGCCTCCGAACACCACGGCTAAAGAATTGGCGATCATGGCCGGAACGAATGATAATATAACTATCAATATCTGTTCTAACATGATGATCTCACTCGATATCGATCACCGCTTGTATCCTTTCCTTCAGCCTCTCTATACCGGTCTCCGGTAATTCCTCTCTCTGCTCGCCTTCGTGGGATCGAATTCAGCTGACAGCGATCCGTCTCGCCCCATCTGATCTTCTGTTCCATATAGCGGTATCTACTTCACACTTTTACTTTTTTCGCAACTTTTTACTCATCTTCATCCCCGCGGCTATACCCATCCCCCAGCACAGGGATGTCTGCCTGTAGGTGCCCAGGACCGTGCTCCCTATGACGAATAAATTATCGATATCGGTTTCACCGGTGGGGAATTTTACGTCTTCGAGGTCTAAAGGAAAAGTTAGAGAGGGGATATTCGGCTCTCTACCTACAGCGGTTATCACCTGGTCGGCTTGGATCACGTCGTCTTCACATCGGATGCGGAATCCATTTTCATCTTTTTCTATTTCCGTGGGTTCCGCTTTCTCTTCTTTTATCCCTCGTTCTCTTGCCTCTTTTACCAGAACTGGAAGAGCCTTGGGATCACTCCTCCTCAATACGGTCACTTCGCCTCCCAGCTTGTCTATCCGTAAAGAGTGATCGTAAGCAGCGTCTCCTCCCCCTATAACGACGGTTTCTTCTCCAGTGTGATCACGCCATTCTGGATGATATTTTTCTCCCACAAAGTCTAAAGACTTGGGTTTAGTCCCTGTCGCCAGTACCAGGCATTCCGCTTTTCTATGAGTCCCATCACACTTCAACCTGAAGCCCTCGTCGATCTTCTCTACATCTCCGTATTCTATATCGATCTCGTAGTCGGAGACGATCTTTTCTAATTCTTCTACCATCTCTCTTCCGTCCTCTCCCACAAAACCTGGAAAATTTTCTATCCTGTTGGCTTGGCGTATCAGGCCGCCGATCTTATCTTTTTCTATCAATAGAACGTCGTCGATCCCTTCTCTGATACACTGCTGACATGCTGCGACGCCTGCAGGGCCCGCACCGACTACGATAACCTTTCTATAGCTTCCTGGCATGTTAATATCTCCGCTATACCGTGACAGAGAGCTGTTAACGTTGAAACGTGTGTTTGTTCCGTAGCGGTCGCGGTTCCATCAGCTAAAAACAAAACTCTGTAGTCCCTGACGAAGGCGTCTCTCGCTGTTGTAGCACAACACATATCGGTCATCACGCCTCCTATCACTACGTTCTTCACACCTTCGAGTTTTTGATCAAGGTCAGTCCTGTGAAAAGAAGAGTATCTGGGTTTTACTATGACCTCGCCTTTCACCTCGACCCGAGTGTCTAATTCCGCTAGAGGACCTTCTCTGATTATGTCCCGCCACCACTCATCCATAACCCCTTCATCTCCTTCTTCTTGTACGGTCCTAGTGTAAACTATCTCTCCTCCCTTTTCGTCAAAAAGATCTATGAGATCGTTGAGGTTCTCTATTATGGTCTCACCCGCGGGCAGATGTGCGTGCGAACTCGGAGAAAGAAAATATCTTTGCATGTCTATGACCAGAAGCGCGGTATCTTTTAGATCCAGGTCTCCAGGCCATCTCTTCCTGAATGGAAGTTCATCAAGCCATTTATCCGCTTTCTTTTCCAGTCCTTTTTTATCCATCTCTTGATAATACATGTTCACGCACTTCCTCCTTCGTGTTCTTCGAAGTGCGAGAGAAGTATCTGGCCGCAGTTACTCTTTATCTCGTTCTCCTCAAGTTCACCTATGCTCACGTGTACGTCGAAAGGACCGTTCTGGAGTTCCTTGATCACCTCAAATTCTTGACTCTCCTCTTCCGTGAAAACGTTGATAAGTTCGTTCTCACGGGCGTTGCAGGTGGGATTCAAAGGCGTTATCTTTATAGCGAAAACGTCCGGGTCGAAGATATTTTCAAGTTTCTCAGGATCTATCTGGTCGTCTTTAGATAGAGCAAAATTCAGGGTCACTTTTCTCCCGCCGGTGTAGAATTCTTCCCCATATTCAGCTATCTTTTCCAAACTCCACTTTCCGTCCGGCATGAGATGATCCCTCTGCTCTTCGTCGGTAGAATGTATGGAAAATTGGAGTTGGAAGTTGCCCCTGTAAACCTCGTGATTCAACTTTTTCAGCTCTTCGAACCATCCATCCGTACCTTCGGGAGCTATGGTGGATATACACGGCATATAATTTTTAGTATCGTACTTCTTCCGTATCTCTTCTATGGTCTTTATCACCGCAGGATTGAGAGCAGGATCACCTATCCTGGCGAACTACACTTTGAATTTATTAGAATTTAATGCGTCTTCGGAACCGTGCTTATCTACAAGATAATCCACCTGCATCATCATCTCTTCTTTGCTCAAGGAAGCTTTATAGAACAGGTTGGCGTCGCAGAACCTGCAGTTCAGAGGGCATCCGGAAAGGCTCGATAGTATGACGACCCATTTTTCGTCCCTGGTCCTGGCGCCGCCCAAAGACTCTACGAATTCTACATACTTGTTCTCACCTAGATCTGCAAGATAAGCTGTAGCTATGTTTTTGTCGCCTCTTTTTTCCAGTATCTCCATCGTGTTACCTCTCAGTATATATCGATCACCTTTGTGATCTCAAGCTTTTCCGTTTTCGATCACCTTATATACGGTATTTAACATTTTACCTCCCTGTTTTTTGGGCACTGTTCATATATTCTAGATCCGAGAGGCGGAGTCTTCTCTGATAGAGGGATCAGATAAGAAAGGGCTGTCGTCTTCTCTTAAAAAAGATATAGGTGATCTTCACAAGATCGATCCCGCGAGCTCTTTGATCTCCTTCAAATTGTTTTCTATATCTTCTATACGTTCCATCTCTTTTTTCTCAATCTCTTCGATTATCTCGTTTACAGGGCTGTCCAAGTAATAGACATGAACAGGTCTTCCTTTTCCTTCCTTCTTTATATCTCTCTTGGTGACCCATCCTCTATCTCTCAATCTCTGCGTCGCGATGGATATCTCCGGCTGCCTCAAGCCCGTTATATCTTCTATCTCTCTCCTTTTGGTTTCGCCCCGGCTGCCGAGGATCACAAGTACCCTGGACATCTGCTTTTCGAGACCGGTTTTGATCAATCTATCCGCCAATTCTTTTTCCTTTTCCGTCAAGCCTTTTTGTGCCATATTTTCCGCCTCGAGCAAGCAAATATTCTAACAGTAACATATAAGTTTTACCCATTTATTGGACTTCATTCCCAAACAATCTCGGTAAAACTGTTCGAAAAAATGCGTTCATTTTTTTCCTCGGTTTGCTCACCACGTGCTTACCGACGAAGTTCATCGTGACTCCTATCAGGATTATCAGCACTGCCACTCTGAATTCCGTCGAATACAGGAAGTTCCGGAACGTGTCTTCCTCTTTCTCTTCCACCGTTACGCTCCTTGTGACCGGTTCGCTCCAGTTGCCCCTCAGGTCTGTCGCTTGTAGGGTTATGGTGTGCTCTCCCGGGCTTAGCGTGGTGTTGAACTCTCTCTCTTCTCCTTCGTAGAGCACTTCCAAGTCCGAAGTCCAGCGGTACGTGACGTTGCCAAGAGTATCGGTGGATCTTCCTTAGGAGTGGATCGTATCGCTTTTATCTTCAAATCGATTCTAGATGATCTTCATACCTGAAGGTCTACAACATATATATTCGAACAACGACCTTCCTGCCACAAAGTTTAATAAAATACAGATCTTGCTTTATAGAGTTGTGAAGTACGAGGGCAACATGTTAAGAACCGATAATGAACTCTCCGTGTTATATAAGACCTATCTGAAATACGATCAAATTTCCAGAACCCTTATATATTTCCATAAAAGTAGTATAAATTACAATGAAAATCAAGGCTAAATATGACGATTGAAAGTTCATCCCATTAGACGATGTTGATTTGGAGAAAGGGGAGATCGTAGAATTGAATATATCTGAAAAAGATGACTTCTCGTGGAAAGGGGCTTTGAAAGATTTGAACAAATCTAGCGTCGAGTTGCAGCACGAAATCAAGAGAGACTGGTAGATGATGTATCTTCTCGACACGAATATCTTTTTGGAGATACTGCTAGACCAGAAGAAGAGTGACGAATGTGAAATATTACTTCGATCGGTCCCTGTGAATAAAGAAAAATTTTACGTGAGTTCTTTTACGCTACACACGATTGAGGTTAAGATGACAAGGGAGAGTAAGGAGGACTATTTAAAGAACTTCCTAAGGTCTGTCGATGATTTAGGTATCAAAAGATTGGACACGCCCATATCTGAGGAGATTAAAATATTGGATTGTATGGATGAGCAGGGATTGAGTTTTGATGATGCCGTCCAATATCATATATGTAAGAAAAATGATTTTGAGATCATAAGCTACGACGAACATTTTGATGGGACAGACATAACTAGAAAAGAACCATCAGATATCATTTTTTAATAGATGTTCGGAAAAATGCGTTCATTCTTCCCTCGGTTTGCTCACCACGTGTTTACCGACGAAGTTCATCGTGAATCCTATCAGGATTACGAGGTTAAGTTCGTTGTCTACATCGCCGAATCACTAATCATCTACATGGTTGGATCGACAAGTGAACACATCTATTTTTTTTGATCCTGTTGAAGACTTTGTCGGTGGTGATCAGGTTATCTATGCCTGACTTCGTTGCAGCGAGATGAATAGAATCTCTTGGCAGCAGACCGTATCGTGCAATTTAGCTTGAAATGTTTGTTCCGTGGTGATCTCTATGAAAAAGAGTTTCGGTCTCTATATCTTATATGGTTCGTTATCTCCGCTAATAGACCTTCAATATCTGGTCTACTGCTGTTCTTTATTTCCCCTCCAACATGGATGTGATCTGGAAAAGTATCTATCTCTGGATGGTGTTTTGCGTTGTCCCATCTTTTTATGAGTGCGCCGTTTTCATCTTGATAATGATATCTGTATTTTTCTATCATCGGTTGCTCATCTTTTATCTCGACGAATTGGAATAGATGTAGTTCAGAGCCATCGGCGAATATTGTTTTCGACTTCATGTATCCTTTGTCAATATCTATCCGTTCTATCTCTAATCCCGAGGAAACGGTGAGAGGAAAAGCGTTGAGTCTTTCCTCCATCCTTGTAAAATGATCATGGATGTTCATACTACGTGCAGCTGATCGAGTTTTTCTTTCCAATGCTGTTTTCCTTTAAAGGCTGCAAACCATTCAAAAAAATCTTGGTCATCTCCCAGTTCTCCTTTTTCAAACTTTTCCACAAACTCTTCAGTGGTCATATCATATTTATCTTCAAATCTAGAAAGCTTATCCTCATATCGATGGAGCATAAACTTTCCCAATTCCTTTTCCCTCTGAATAGCATCTTTTACAGCTTTCGTTTCCATATGTTTACAGTTTGGTTAAGAATTAAAAACTTTTCGTCGTAGACTTTTCGACTTCATTCTTCCCTCGGTTTACTCACCACGTGTTTACCGACGAAGTTCATCGTGACTCCTATCAGGATTATCAGCACTGCGATGCGGAATTCCGTCGAATACAGGAATCCTCTCAAAGCGTCCTCTTCCACCGTGACGCTCCTTGTGACCGGTTCGCTCCAGTTGCCCCTCAGGTCTCTCGCTTGTAGTTCGATTGTGTGCACTCCGGGGCTTAGCGTGGTGTTGAACTCTCTCTTCTCTCCTTCGTAGAGTACTTCCAAGTCCGAAGTCCAGCGGTACGTGACGTTGCCGTGGGCGTTTTGAGCTCCCGCCCTGAACGTGATCGTTTGTCCCTCTTCGGCCCTTCTCGGCTCTATCGAGGTCACGTAGGGTGTCGGAGTGCCTTCCGTAGGTACCACCAGGTATATAGGTCGTGAAGTTGCGTTAAGAGCAGGGTTGTCTCTCACGTAGGCGGTGAAAGTGACATTGGTAAAGCTCCTGTTACGCTGATCTCGTCTCCATTTCAGATGTATTCTTCATCACGAATTTTTTTGCGTTAATCTTTTTATCATTGCTCATGTTAAAATTTTTGTGAATCTTTTGCAGACAATACAGAATCTACAACACTACAAAAAAGAAAAGCTTATAAATCCTGACTGATTAAATAGTAATTAGTAACATGGCATGGAAGATCATTGGAATCCTCATCATAGCTGCGGTCCTTTTGATAAGTGGGGCGGCTGTAATGTTCATGGATATAGGGTCAGAGACAGGAGAAAACGATGAGCCAACGGATCCAGTACCAGATATGGATGGTGAGGCTGTATTACTGATGGAAAATCCTCCTGCTAAACAATACAAAGTTTTTGAAGAGAGGAACATCACTGGGGATCAAGATCCATCCGTAGGAGGGTTCGAATTATCCGACGATCTCCTAAAAGTTATAGTCAGCCATGGAGGAGGATGCCCGGAGCAACCTCCAAATCTCCAGATCTACTGGGACGAGACCTTCCGAGAAAGTGAAAATGAAGAAACCTTCTTGGTAAACCTTAGTTTCGTGCACACTGACTACGATCGCTGCGAAGCCGTGATTCAATCCGACTACGATGTTTCCCTTTCTCCAATCATATCAAATATTGCAGAAGAACAAGACATAAATCAAGAAGAGATCGATCTCGAAGTAGATATGGCCTTTATCCACAAAAGAATGTGGGATAATCCTTATTTCGGTTTCAGAGAATAAGGATTGTGTTATCTACGATTTATAGTAAAAGATACGACATTTTGTACTTTTTTTGTGTCTTTTACAAGCTGTGGATGTCAGAACTTTAGTTCAAAAAGTTCTGACTT
>PWHU01000136.1 GCA_003555395.1 Thermoplasmata archaeon | reverse complement strand
TTGACAACGATATCCCTCTCTACTGCGGAGAAGGTACTAAAATGATAATAGTGAACTACGAACAGTCTTCTTCGGCAGGACCCTCTTCAGATTATTATCTCGCACATTTGACCAAAACTAAAGACAAAGAGTACAAGGATTTTAGAACTTTCAGGACCGGAGACAGGTTGAATATCGGGGATATCGATGTAGAGCCGGTCCACGTCGATCATTCTGTGCCAGCGGCTTACGGATACATCATAAGGACGAGTTCGGAGACGATAGCCTACACGGGTGACTTCAGGCTTCACGGTCCCAAGGCAGATATGAGCGAAGAGTTCATCGAAAAAGCTTCAAGGGCGGACCCCGACCTTCTTATCACGGAGGGTACGAACATCACTGGGGGCCATATATCTTCAGAGGTGGAAGTGGAAAAAAAGATGGACTTGTTGATCGGAAAGACCCCCGGTCTTGTGGTTGTCAGCTTCTCACAGAGGAACATAGACAGGTTGAGGTCGGTCTACAAGGTGGCAAAAAATAACGATAGAAAGCTTGCCATCTCGATGAAGCAGGCGTTCCTCCTAAAAGAGCTGAGAAACGATCCGCATCTCGATATATTCGATATCAAACAGGATGATGTCATAGTCTTCGGTAGCGAAAAGTCGAGGAGAAACGAGTGGGAGAAAAGGGTGTTGGATGAAGTGGAACTCTGGAAAGGAGAAGACATCAACCCGATACAGGAAGAAGTGGTACTTACGGCGACCTATTACGACATGAACGATCTCATGGATGTGAATCCAGTCAGCGGGAGCGTTTTCATATCATCTCAATCCGAAGCACACGACGAGGAAGGCGAGATACAGCACGAAAAACTGCTGAACTGGTGCGAGCACTACGGTCTGCCGCAATATCAGATACACACTTCCGGACACGTTCTACCTCATCAGCTTAAAAACGCTATCGAGAAGATAAATCCCGATGAAGTCATGCCTGTGCATACCAACAGACCAAAACTCTTCAAAAGATATATGGATGATCTAGAAGCCGATATAGTGCTACCAAAGATGAACGAAACTTTAAAACTGTGAAAGTCACTTTCATTTCTAATTTTTATCATGCCATAGTTCATTATTTTGGATACAATCTAATTCTAGATAATATGGATTTCATCAGATTATCACTCAAAAAAATTATATATCAAGCCAATTAATAATGTCGGGAGATTTAGGTGAATAAACAATGTTAAATTCTTGGGAAAAAGCGTTAAACGAATATTCATATTGTGTCAAATTGAAGAATTATGAAAGAGCCTCTGAGTTCTCTAGTTTCTTTGATCAAAGTATTTCAGGTGATCGAGAAAGTACAATAGCCCTTGAGAAACACTTTCGAACAAATGCAGAAGATAATATAGAGGCATTTTTTGAAGTTATATATTGGAAATTGTATACCCAGGGAGGTAGAGGAGAACATCGAACTAACGAGATCGTAGATTTTATCCAGAAAGAGGAGATTACATCAGAAGAATTGTGGGATAGCATTCAGAAGTTTATTGAGTCACCAGAAAAAGATAATCTACAAAACATTAGAGATATGCTTGGTCTTACTACACCAGTATTGGCGGTCCCTCTTACCCTTGTGGCCTTTGCCAATCCTAAAAAATTCCCAATGATAGACAATAGAGTGGCTAGTTGGATCAATGAAAATTATAGCGATCATAACGCCAATAAAAGAAATAAATTAACTCCTTTTAAAAAGAATTACAATGTACTACGAGATAATGATTTTGACAATTACTTAAATTGGATTTATTGGTCCCGTGAAGTAGCTCAAATATTAACCAAAAAAACAGAACTAAATTGGAGAGCACGTGATGTAGAAATGGCGATATTTACAGCACAACAAAGTGATAAGCTACACCTAGATGTGCTACCTTAAAAGACCCGATTGAATACTATTCCAACTTATTAATATACTCTACTTGGATAAGAAAAAGAGGATCAAATGTCTAGAATTATAAAACAATCTATGATTTTAATAAATAAAAACCGGGAGACCCTGTTTGGATCTCCCGGCGCACCTCCCTCCCTGGGAGTAAAGGGCGTTCCTATCATGAACGCCCCTCTATCGTAAAGGGTTTTAAGCGTACCTCCTGGTGTCGTCGCTCTTCTTCTCCCCTACGTAGTAGTCCATCGCCTTTTCCCCTTCCAGTTCCTTCTCACAGGCCGTCTCAAGGTCTTCTTGGGTCACCACTTCTTCTTCACCCATCAGTGACCGTCGCGCAGCATTCACCACTGCGTTCCTTATCTTGCCACCTGGGAAGTCGTACTTCCTCGCGAGTGTTTCGATATCAACGTCCTCAGCTAACGGAAGTTCATCCGGGATGTGGTACTCCCAGATCTTTTCTCTCGCCTCTACATCGGGGACGGGGAACTTCACTTTCAGGTCCATCCTCCTTTCGAGCGCGGGATCTATGCTCTTCGCTAGATTGCTGGTCATTATGATTATGCCCGAATGCTCCTCCAGCTCCTGCAGTATTAGGTTGACCATCCTGTTCTCCGTCGCATCTGTGGAAGAACGTGCTCCGCTCCTCATATTCAACAGACCCTCGGCCTCGTCTAGGAGTATGACGCCTTCTTTTTCTTCCACCAGCTCGAACATCCTGCCGACGTTCTTTTCAGTTTCACCGTACCAAACGTTGACCATATCGCTCAAAGAGACCTTGTGAACCTCCTTGTCTAGTCGATTACCTATCGCCTTCGCCATCATTGTCTTACCCGTGCCGGGAGGTCCGGAGAAGAGCAAGTTTATGCCCTCCCTCTCTCCGACCACTGATTTCATGTTCCACTCATCCAGGAATTTCTCCTTCGAGCTTTCTTGTGCAAGCAGAGACAGTATCGAATCCTTGAGTTCCTGTGGGAGTACAACATCGGAGAAAGAAATTTCCGGGTCAATGCTCTCCATCAGATCCTCCTTCATCTTCCTATCTTTTCGCGAGCTGGATCTGCCGCGCTTCTCTTCCTTTATCTCCATCTCACCCGTCCCGAGTATGGCATTTGCGGCGTCTCCGGTCA
>PWHU01000092.1 GCA_003555395.1 Thermoplasmata archaeon | reverse complement strand
TTATGAGAGGTTTTGCTCATTATAAACGTTATCCTAAAAGGTCTCTGTAAAAAACAAAAATTTTAATTCAAATAGGTTTAAATAGCATTGAAGCATACTACAATATAGCAACACGATTTCCTTCCTTACAACAGTAGTTGGGTGAATGAGAAATCAAAGTTAAAGCACCATACATGCAAGAGCTCGGGGTTTCTGAGTTTCAAGTATAAGGGATATACTTGACTTCGTCAAGGCTCAGTACCCCTAATAGTGCTGCAATATAATGAGGTGAATATCATGAAGTTGGTTGATGAAAAAAAGATAGGAGACAATGTAGATAAAAAAATAGAATTGGTCAGAAAAAGAGTGTTAGAGGGGCCTAACGTTCATGCCCTTTTTCCGGTGGTAGAAGCTTACCTCGATCTTGGGGATTGGGTGGAAACCCCTTCAAATGAAAATTTTGGGAAAAACTTGGTGAAACTTTTACCTGGTCTGAGAGATCACACATGTTCTAAGGGATATGAAGGCGGGTTCTTGGAGAGATTGAACGAGGGGACCTACCCGGCTCATATCGTTGAACATGTAGCGATAGCCATACAGAACAGTGTCGGTTCAAAGGTTTCCTTTGGAAAGAGTAGGAGAGAAAAAGGGACCGTATACAAAGTCGTTATATCCTACGAATATCCTTCTCTTGCTTCTTTGGCACTTGAAAGGTCAGTTAAACTGGTAAATAAATTACTGGCCGGTGAAGAAAATTTAGAGAGTTTAGTGGTAAACATATTAGAGGAGGCTGAAACCGCTTATCTTAAAGAGAAGATCGGTCCCAGCACCGAAGCTATATTGAAAGCGGCGAAGAAAAAAAATATACCCTACAAAAGAGCCGGTGACGAGTACAGTCTCTTTTCACTCGGTTGGGGTAAGAACCAGAAGATGATATGGGGTCCAGAGACTTCTGATACTTCGCTTATAGGCACGGAGATAGTTCAGGAAAAAGATATCAGCAAAGAATTCCTTTACGACAGGGGCTTACCCGTACCGAGAGGGGACGTTGCAAGTTCCCAAAAAGATGCTTTGGAGATAGCGGATCACATAGGTTATCCTGTAGTGATCAAACCTGTCAGCGGAAATCACGGTGACGGCGTCTTCGTGAATCTTAAGAATCCGGACGAGTTAGCTGATGCTTATTCGCTGACCAAAGAACACGGATCCTATCAATTGGTGGAAAAATATTTAGAAGGAGATGACTACAGAGGTCTCTTGGTCAATAAAGAACTCGTAGCAGTGGCAAAAAAGACACCCGCCCATGTGATCGGCGACGGTTCGTCTACGATAAAGGAACTGGTAGAACTGACTAACCAAGATCCAAAAAGAGGAGACGATCACGAAAATATATTGACGAAGATCAAGCTTAACGAAGAGGTACTGCTGAAGTTGGAAAGGCAGGGTTTGAACCTCGATTATATCCCAGAAGAAGATGAAACCGTATATCTCTCCGATACCGCTA
This sequence comes from Thermoplasmata archaeon, assembly GCA_003555395.1. GTDB lineage: Archaea > Thermoplasmatota > Thermoplasmata > Halarchaeoplasmatales > Halarchaeoplasmataceae > Natronoplasma. Next base: position 1,574 of record PWHU01000092.1, on the reverse strand, counting down.
ACATCAGCACTGGAGGTACCGCCGAGGACTGTACCGATGATATACATCCGAGTTTGAAGCGGACATTAGAAAGGGTAAGCAAGATGTTAAATCTAGACCTGATGGGTATAGACTTCATCGCTGACGATATCTCTAAGACGGTAGAAGAGATCAATTGGGGTATCATCGAGATGAACGCCAGCCCGGGACTCAGGATGCATTTACATCCATCTTCAGGCGATCCCCGGCCTGTAGGAAAGAAGATAATAGAACACCTCTATCCATCAGGAGATGGCCGCATACCACTGGTAGCTATCACAGGTACCAACGGTAAAACCATGACTTCAAGACTGGTAGAGTGGCTTGGAAGAAATCAAGGTCATCATACAGGATTAGCTGTTACAGGAGGTATATGGTCTAATGGGTTCAAAATTACTGAAGGAGATACCACCGGTCCATGGAGTGCGAATCTCGTTTTGCGGGATCCCGAAGTGGATTACGCCGTACTAGAAACCGCTAGAGGCGGCATGCTAAAGAGAGGTCTGGGTTTCGACAAGACGATGGTCAGCGTCGTTTTGAACATCCGTGAAGATCACATAGGTCTTAACGGAGTCAAAGATCGAGACGACATATTTTGGGTGAAGTCACTGCTGGTAGAAGTCGCAGATCAAGACGGCTACTGCGTCATCAACGGGAACGACGATTATGCGGAAAAGTTGATGGAAAAGTCTAGAGGGACTCCGATCCTCTTCGGCGTGGAAAAAAATCGGCTGATAACTGAGTACATAGAAAAGGGCGGCGAAGCCTTCGTACGCGAAGATGACGAACTGATAGCCTACTTGGAAGAAGGTAAAAAGATAATAGCTAACGTTAAGGAATTGCCCTTCTTGAGAGGAGGGATAAAGATGCTGGTTGAGAACACTCTAGCGGCTATGGCCGCAGGGTACGGCAGTGGATTGAAGGTGGACAGATTCAAAACCGCTCTGTCGAAATTCAACACCGACGAATGTAACATGCCAGGGCGCCTGAACGTATTCAAGATTAAAGACCGGGAGATAGTGATCGACTACGCCCACAACGCCGACGGTTTGAAGAATCTAAGTGATTTTGCCGACCATGTTTCCGAAGGTAATAGAACTATCTTGGTATATACCGGGCTTGGAGACAGGACCGACAAAGATATAATAGAAAACGGTGAGGTAGCCGGCGAAAAATTTGACAAGGTGGTGTTCACAGAAAAAGGAGATCTGATACGAGGTAGAGAGTCTGGAGAGATATTATCGCTGCTTCGAAAAGGGGCGGAAAGGGTAGAGAACTCTCCTATAGAGATAGACGATCCGATGGAAGCGATCTCCTTTGCAATCGGGGAGAGTAGACCCGGCGATGTAGTGGTGTGTGCGAACCTAGATATCACTTCGGAACATCTCGACGAGATATTAGGAAGTATCGACAACGCATGGGATAACAGCCAGGGTGAACTGAAATGTAGGAATACCGAGCTAACCTTTCCTAAAACAGGTAAAGTAAAAGAAGGGACCAGTGGAAGATTGAACGACAAGATGTAAAGCATAACAAAAAACACTACTACTTTCACT
>PWHU01000010.1 GCA_003555395.1 Thermoplasmata archaeon | reverse complement strand
GAAAGTCGTAGACATTTACGTAAACTACGCTGAAGCTATGGCCTATAGCGATTAGGTGTTCTCGGGAATGGTATAGCGTCCCGTATGTGGTCTAGGTCGCACAACCACATGATCACCCTTTCTATCCCCAGGCCGTAACCTGCATGGGGAACGCTGCCGTATCTTCTGGTATCCAAAAACCAATCGTATATCGACGGATCTTCTCCACCTTCTTCAAGTCTACGTATCATCGAATCGACATCGGTTTCTCGCACGCTACCGCCTATCAGTTCTCCAACGTGCGGCACCATCAGATCATAACCCAGTACCTTTGTATCGTCCTCTCCGGCTCTTTTCATATAGAACGCCTTGATCTCTTTCGGGTAGTGCGTCACGAAAACCGGCTTATCGAACAGCGAGGTCAATTTCTTTTCTTCAGGTACGCCAAAATCTTCTCCGTAAGTGACGTCTATCCCTTCTTCTTGAAGCTTGGATACGGCTTCTTCGTAAGTGATAATCGGGAACGGCGCCTCTAATCCTTTCAGGTAATCGAGATCTACTTCGAGTCTCTCCAACTCTTCTTCATTCTCTTCTAACACTCTATCCACTATATGTAAAACCAGACCTTCTCCAAGCTCGATTATGTCGTCCAAGTCGTGCCACAGACCTTCGACTTCTGCGTGCCAATATTCGGTAAGATGTCTAGGAGTTCGTGACTTTTCCGCTCTGAAGCTGGGAGCTATAGTATAGATGTCCCCTGTGCCGAATATACCGGCTTCGGCGTAAAGCTGCCAGCTCTGGGTAAGGTAAACATGATCGTCAAAATACTCGACTGGAAAAAGCGTAGCTCCGCCTTCACAAGCGAGAGGCGTCAGGATAGGTGACTGGAACTCTTTGTAACCTTCTTTCCGGAAGAACTCGTGGATGGCTCCAAATACCGTCGATCTTACGTTCAAGATATCTCTCATCTCCGTCGATCGTATCCAAAGATGCCTGTTGTCCAGAAGATGCTCCACGCTCTGATCTTTGTGGATAGGAAAGTCCTCGGAAGCGTGGACTATCTCTACGTCAGTAACCCTGAGCTCATAGCCGCCGGGAGCTCTTTCATCCTCTGCCACTTCGCCCTTCACCTTCAAAGACGATTCGACCAAAAGATCTTTGACTTCTTCGAACTTATCTTCATCCATATCGTCCTTAGAAAAAGTAGCTTGGACTATACCGCTGGGGTCCCTCACGTTCAAGAACGCCATATTGCCTATATCTCTCGTTCTATGGATCCAACCGCGTATCTTCACTTCATCGCCCGTATGTTTTCCTTCCAATATCTTCTCTATCGCGACGAAACCTTTTTTTCCCAGCGAGTCCGCTACCGCTTTTTCTTCTTCGGTCATCTTTTCACTTAGAGCTTTGAGTTAGGTTTAAAGATAAAAGAATTTCGGAGGCCAAGTGGCTTTTTCAACTTTTACTTTGTATATCTCTAACGCCGATTTACACTTATCTATTTTTATTTTCAAGAATAATATAAATACTACGGCCTCCTTACTATGATCAGTGAGAAAGATGATAGGAAGCAAAAAATTCCAAGAAAGAAGGGCCGGATATCCAAGTTACGAGTACGCTAACCCACTTGCAGTGACCGCAGGAAGGTAGGCACCCGGTCAAAAACCCCTTTTTATTTTTTACCAACTCTCAGGGACTTTTCCTCCTCTTTCCAAAGAAGCCAATATATCGTCTTTCATATCCGATGCCGCTTTTTTTGAAGCTTTTCCGTATTCCTCAGGACCGAATTCCTGGCAGTAAGGTTCTTTCTGGTATGCATAGTTTATCCCTCTAGAGGAGTTCACCACCGCACCATAACCATCGTCGTTGAAACAGGGGATGACATCGTCGGCCGTGCCTCCCTGACTCCCGTAGCCCGGCACCAGGAAAAGATTGTTGGGCATGAGCCCCCTCAACTTTTTAGCTTCTTCGGGATAGGTCGCACCGACGACAGCACCCACGGAAGAATAACCTCTCTCGCCAACGAGCTCTTCTCCCCACTCGTCTATCAATTCGGCCATGACCTCGTATATGATCCTGCTGTCTTCCGTTTTGAGGTCCTGAAGTTCGCTAGAAGAAGGATTCGAGGTCTTGTCCAAGACGAATATACCTTTACCGTATTCTTTGCATAGCTCGACGAAAGGTTCTATCCCGTCGTAACCCAAATAGGCGTTGACGGTCACCATATCTCCGTTGAAGGATGAACTTTTTTCTCCGAACATATCCAAGTCCACTTCACCCAGATGAGCCGAGGCATAGGCTTTTGCAGTACTGCCTATATCGTTCCTCTTAACGTCCTCGATGACTATAAGACCCTTCTTCTTCGCATATTCGATGGTCTCTATGAACACTTTTATACCTTCAGCGCCGTATTTTTCGTAAAAAGCGATCTGTGGCTTCACCGCCGGAACTATCTCGTGTACGGCGTCGATCAAACCCTTATTGAACTCCAAGATGGCCTTTGAAGCCGCTTCAAAAGGATCATCGGTTTCCTCCCGTACCTTCTTTTTGACATGGTCCGGTATCCTTCCAAGTCTAGGGTCCAATCCCACGACTGAAGGATTCTTTTTTTTATCAACAGCGTCCAACAATCTATCTGCTAGATTATCTTCTTTCATGATCATCGCAGCCGTTTGGATAGATGATATAAACGATTTAAAAGTTTCCTAAAAACTTTTTTCAAGCAGGGATATCGCTGTCTTCAAATAGCAGGATCGCGGCTCCGATAAGAACTAACGCAGCAACTGTAAGTAGGACAAGGTGCCATGTATTTACCATACTATCTAACAGTACAGAATTATAATCCCAGTAATAAGAGATGGTATAAGGCAGAACCGGTTCCAACGTTTCAAGCATGTGCCCCGCCATAAACAACGCGTACTGTACCAAGATCACAGTGAACGCAGCGCCTACAGCCTTCCGAGAACTCTTGAATAATACTCCAAAAAACATCGACGCCGCTATTATCACCAGGAACATGGGCCATGAGATCAGTATAGAAACCAGGTAAGTTCCGAAATCGAGTCCGTTAGATCCTCCAACGAAGTAAACTGATAGAGTTAATATCAGACCCGAAAGAACCAG
>PWHU01000176.1 GCA_003555395.1 Thermoplasmata archaeon | reverse complement strand
TATATGGTTTGTATCTCGGAACCGTTGTCGTGGGAGATGAAACGGAGACGATCGCTACATTGCTCAGATATTCCGCTATCGGTACAGGATTAGAATCTCTTTTTAGCTTCACATTCGCCGGCATATATTATGTAGTAAGGAGTAATTATATAACAAAAAAATCTTGGGATATCGATTGGGATAGTGCACCAAGAGGAGACGAGATGGATGCGGCCAAAAAAACATGGCAAACTCCAAAAACTACTTCGATACCACCACCTGAACAAAAAACGCCAAGAGAAAAGTTGGAGGAACTCCGGGATCTAAAAGAGAACGGTCTGATCACTGAAGAGGAGTTCAAAATAAAAAAGAAAGAGATACTAGACCATTACTGAGTATTTCCCGCGAATCCTGTGAGAGATCTGGCAATAACCCTAGCCAAACAGGTCGATGCGGAAAGAGCAGTCATAGATTCACATCCCGCTATTTTATGGAATCTCAAACAGTTGGAGGATGCTAAATAGTATTCACACGTTCATACTACTTATGTGCACACAATTTTTTCGACGACCCAGCTCTTTTAAACACTACCTTCGATTCCTTCAAGGGGTTCCTGACGACCATCCGCATATTTTTCTCCATATGTTGCAACCTCGCTCTGATACACGCGGTTAAACTCGCGGAGAACAAAAACAGCGAGGGAACAGAAGGAGTGTGTCCAACACTCCTTCCCCCACTGTACCCTCACTCCCGTAGGAGGAAGCCCATACCGGTGTCGAAACGTGAAAGCCGTTTTGTTCAAGATGAAAGCCTATGTTCCGGAGATCCTCACCTGTACATCAAAGGGGCTTTGATATCGCCAGAATCTTCCGGCAGGTCAAGCTCCGTAGTATAGATGTACTTCTTTTCGTCCTCGAATTCGACGATCAAAAAGTTATACTCCGGCGAAAATAAAGCTATCTCCTTGGATATCAGAGTAGCTACTGGCATGACACCCGCTTCATCGCATACCACTTTTGCGAGGTCGTCGTTGTCTTCCGAGGTGAGCGGGTGCAGCTCTGAATCGAGACCTGTCTCTTCCATCCTTTCGTGGAGATTTATCAGCACCTGAGCTTCCATCTCAAATTTATCCTTGTTTGGACACTCTTCTTTCTGTCCACAGTTCCTACAATCCTCGTAAAAGATGTGGATCATCTCAACTTCTTCTCTTATCCCTTCGCTCCACAGGAAGTTGAACCTTTTTTGAGCGTCGATCAAACTCTCTTCCATCTTCTCGCTCATCATCCTATCTCCCTCATAGGAAGGGCAAGATCCTCTTCGATGATCGCCTTACCTTCCTTGAACTCGATCTCTCCGGAAAGGTAGCACTCTATTATCTTAGAGTAAAACTCCACTTCCGAGGGAACACTGTTCGTACCGCCGGTCAACCTGATCATCTTCTTTCCGTCCGAGATAAGCACGGTCGGATAGAGTAACAGGAGACCGGATCCACGAACGAACTCTTTAATCTCCGATCCGTCTTCAGAATCGATCTTCACGAACTCAACATCCTCATACTCGTCTCTCAGCACTTCTAACGCCTTCGAAAGCGTCTTGCAGGGCGGGCATCCTTCCGTGGACAGAACCATCATCACCAATTCGGATCCGGGGTCTTTCAGTGACTCCGGAACCTTTATATCTTCATCCCCGGGGGCGGAACCAAAGAGCGCTTCATGCATTTCTTCGAGCTTGTTTTTTTCTCCCATCTTACTTTCCTCCTTCATCCTAAACATAATAAAGACGGCATCATATTTATAAATTACGGAAAAATTAGTTATGTGTTGATCTAGTTCGGTATCTTTGATAAACATATCCTAAGAAGCTGTGATTTTAAAGTAAAAAACAAGATGTTTGGATACTTCGAACGTTTTGATGACTATAGATAAAATGATCATGATGTTGTTAGCGTAAAATGATGTGTTTTTTTAGAAATAGACGTTTTGATCGTGTTTTATGTTAGTTTTTTATGTTATATGACAAAAAACTTAAATTGTTTGAGTTTTGTTATGGTATCGTGTGAGAGAATGAGTGGAAAAGATAGAGGATATCATGTAGTTGTTGGAGGTTTCGAGTATGATAGATTGATAGGTCCTATGATGAGTAAGTATCCCGTAAAGAAGATGGTTATCTTAACGGGAGATACGAGTGATACTTATCCTGGGGCTTATGATCTTGCAAAACATTACATGGATAAGTTGAGAGACAATCCTATAAAAATAGAGACCGTAGATACTGATATCTACGATTTTGATGACGTGTTCCTTAAGACTTTAGAAGTTATAGAAAAGTACTCGACGGAAGATGTCCCTATATATCTAAACATCTCTTCCGCTCCAAAGCTCGCTTTAGTTGCCATGATATCCGCAGCCTTCATTTCAAAAAACAAAAACAAGGTCGAGGTATTTTACGTAGCACCCGAAAAATACCTAGTGCCCGAACTCTTAGGCAAGTTCAAAGATCTAGACACGGAAGACGAGAGTTCGGTAGAAGAATTAAAAAACATAAGGGATACGTTTTTGAAAAAGGGAAGCGCTCAAGGCGTGGAAGACTATGAAGATATACCGGTTTTTCCCATACGGAACGTCTCGGAAGTCGATCACGATATCCTGTCGATCTTGGAAAAAAAGGACGGCGCAGATTCTATCAAAGAGCTGTATGAAGCTCTGAACGAAGGTAGAAAGGAAAAGGTAGAGCGATCGAGCCTGCAGTACAGGCTCGATAAGCTGAAGGATATCGGGCTGATCCGGACGGAAAGGGAAGAAAGACGGTTGAAGATCGAGCTGACGACACTGGGCGAGGTGTACGAGAAGGGTAGTTGTAGGTGAATCCTTGTTACATCTCGTAAGCATCATCATGATCTCCGTGGGATCCTAAAAAACCACAGCTGATTCTGACCCGTAATCCTCTTCATGTGCGACAGGATTCGATCATTTCATCGACGAGCAGGCTCTTAATTCTTTTCTTCGACGTACTCTTCGGTGGCATGACTGCAGTTCGTGCAGATGGCAGATCCGTCGAATTCCACCTTCATAGTTTCTTTTCCACACTTTGGGCAACTTCGGTATTTACGTTTTCTTGAATATCC
>PWHU01000119.1 GCA_003555395.1 Thermoplasmata archaeon | reverse complement strand
TTATCGAAGTTTCCAGCTTCATCCTCATATTCTACTAATCCCTCTTGAATGGAACCGTCCTGATCGTTTATCATGTGTTCGGTCCCTTCCATCAGCACGGATCTATCGTCTTCTGGATCTATTTCAAAGGTGAACTCTTTGGTACCTATAGTCTCTGCCATGTCATAGCTCATGAAGTCCATGAATCCCTTTTCATCAACATCATCTACATGTTCAGACTTCTGTCTTATGCTTCGGTTTATGGTCTTGAGTATATATTCTAACGTGTCGTAATAAGGTGTATTCCTGCCCTGGTCGTGTCTCGAGATGAGTGATTCCTGAACAAGATAGTATTCTATATTCCTATAACCGACGAAGCTGAAATCGGAAAAGAAATTGAGTTCATAAGGCTCAGGGTCCATATTTCTATTTCCAGGATCTCCGAGGATGAGATCTACGGTGTCCGGTACCGCTTCGGAATTCATCCACCAGGTCCCGTCGGAAAAATCGTACGGACCGCGGCTGAATACATAGTAGTTGCCGCCTACCGGTCTGGGATTTCGAGGATCGGCCAAACAAAGCCAAGAGTGTTCGGAACCGCTCGTTTTCATAGTCTCTATCGTTGCTTGATCGTATTGTGGGTAAAGGGTTTCAGGGATATCCAACCATTCTCTGTAAGTCTCGAGCCAAGTTCTTACTTGCTCTTCAGCCCATCCTTCACCTTTATCTTTCATGGCGTCCCAGTCTACCACTGGTTCCGAGAGAGTGGGGTCTACTATCTCGTCGCCCCAGAAGAGTTCGTAAAGGTCCAGCACGAAGTCCTCTCCAAAGGGATAGATGGCCTGCGCTATAATTTTACCAGCGTCGACTTCTTGCTCGTCGATGTTCCTGTGAAGGAGATAAACGTCGGCAGCATCTATTGTACCGCTTTCAGCATACTTTTCCAGCTCCTCTTTCACCCCCATCTCTTCGGCTATCTCTTCGTCGTAATCGCCGTATAATCTAACGGCTTCCAATAACAAAGCTAGATTTACCGCCACTTCAACATCCTCTTTGCTCAACAGACTTTCTATGTCTCCATCGTTTTCACCGTAACCTCCGCTCGCGTTACCGAAAAGAGTTCTTGTTTGACTGATAGTGGACAATTGATATCTTATCAATTTACCCACTTCTCCAAAAGGATCTTGAGATTCGCTTTGGAACTCTCTCATCTCACCTTTCAGATAAAAAGCGAGAGAATACACGTTCTCGTGGAACTGCTTGATGTAAGTAACGTTGTGTCCCGAGGCCTCGCTGTAAACTGACATGTCGATCTCGCCCATGACTCTTCCGTATATGGGCGCTTCTCCGTCATCATAATCTGTCCTGTTGGCATGGTCACCTTCTTCCAGCGGCGAGGCTTGGTGAGGTTCTACTGACTCGTCCTGCGGATCGAAATGATCGTTGACCTCCGTAGTGGACCTAACATCTGAAACTATGCTCAAAGACCAATCGTCTATGTAAACTATACTGTTCCTTGCCTTTGAAGGATAAGTTCGATTTACGTATTCTCCAAAAGATCTTTCAACTTCCGCTTGCAGCAGTGTCATATCGGGATCTCTCTCTTTGGTCAACTCCTGTATCTCCTGCAGCACCAGATGATGCGCTCTAGTAGCCAGATCGTTACGTGCTTCGGCGGCGGCCTCCGAAGTCTGCCGATTAGGATTGTATATGGATATACCTCTCCCGGATTCATCTACTTCTCCGACCATAGCGAAGGCCATAGTAGAAAGGAGTATCAGGACAACTCCCACTAAAGCAAAGGGTATCTTCCCACTCTCGTCGTATACTAGACGGCCCAAAACGCCACCTCTTACCTAATCGTATATTGTTTAAAACAGTATATATAAATTATCCTCATCCTTCCGAGACTTTTTATCTCGAAGCCGTTCAACTCCTCATCTTTCTTCAAAATGATGTCCACTTCGTTTTTGTTCTTTCTCCAGTAACCCGTTTCCCCCATGGTTTTGATATGGTTGTAGGCTAACGTTTCTGCGATAGACCCCTCCGCCCCAAAAATGAATTATAGGTATACAAAAATAATGAAAGCGGTAGCCCATGTTTAAAGATCCAAGTAATCAAGAGAAGAAAAACGATGATCTAGGTCCGATCTCTAGGAGGCTAGAATATCTGATCGAGATATTTGAAAAGGACCGCTTCACACCGTTGACCGCTTTCATATTTTTGGTGATACTTGGAATAATACGTTCCGTTTCGGAATCCTTGATCTACGAATATCCTCATTTTTCTTTATATCTCGTTGTCCAGCATACAGCGTTCAATTTCCCCGTTCTGATAATGGGCTCATTGATACTTTCCATGGCGGCGAAAGTTCCGCTGCGGAAGACTTACAACACTATACTTCTTGGGTTCGCTATCGTTTGTATACCTCCATTCATAGATTACCTTATTTTCGGTTATGCTGGGGCTGAATATTCACATCTTTACACTTATTACGGTGCGGACGCTACGATACTCGAAAGGGTAGCGGATCTCTATCCTCCGAACATGTTACTTGCTGAAGACATAAGCCCTGGACTTCAACTGATGGGTTTAACGATAATGGTTCTCAGCGGTCTTTACTTGGCTGTCAAACTCAAGATAGGAAAATCGATAAAGCTCATAAAAGAAAAAAATTTGATGCCGTTTTTAAAGAAAGTCGGTGCTCTATCACTAGGGGTTTTTGGCATATGGGTGGTTATATGGTTCATAGTGATGATCGTCCCGGAATCGCTTTCTTTAGGCAGTGATATCTTCGAAAATTTCAGCTCACTCCCCTTCGATAGATATTACCTTTTTATCATGGACCACGGTTATACGGGTCAGGAAGTTTTCGCCGGTGAAGGCGCCTTGGCCGCTAACATGGCTCTGCAGCAGAGAAGCCTTTACTTCACCATGATCTTTTCCGTCTTATCTTTCGGTTTCATGCTATTATCTATGGGCTTAAAACATAGATCACTTTTGAAAAAAATATTTTCTTCTTTGAAGATAACCGTCATACTGCCGACCACCGTATCAGCTCTCTTGGGAAGCGCGGTGCTTCATATCACAGATCCTGATTTTACCAAAGGCTGGGCCCTCGATCCTAAATTTTTCCTACATTT
>PWHU01000032.1 GCA_003555395.1 Thermoplasmata archaeon | reverse complement strand
GGAAGTTGATCCCATTCAGATCACCTTGAAAAATTCAAAGTAAAAAGAATGGATCTATTCTTTAATCACACCGTGTCCTATCAAGTGCCATTTTCCTTTTATCCTTCTACTGATAGCGATCCTCTGCCCTTCATCTGCACACACGGATCTTTTCAACCTGACCTCGGCCTCGTTTCCCCGGGCGGAAGTTACCACGCCTACAGTAGTTGAAGAGCCAACAGTGAGCATGAGAGGTTCTCTTGTTTTGATCTTTTCTACGTCGATCTCTTTTTCCATCCCCACCACCTTATCGAAAAGGCTTACCTCCATCAAAAAATCGTCCTTTATCGGAGGCAGTTCCCCCGGATAACCTGCCATCTTTCCCGCTAATGAATCTGATTTAGACAAGCTAGGGTCTAGTTTGGTACCGACTCCGATTAGACCACCTGGACTTACTTCCTCAAGTTGAAGCGATCCCGACGTCAGCGATTCTATCGTCGTTGTCAATTTTTCCCATCTTTTTTCACCGCCTTCCTCCACTTCAGTTCCGGGTCTGATCTCGATCTCGTCTCCAACTTTTAATGTCCCCTTTATAAGAGAACCACCTATGACGGCACCTTTCAATTTTGATATGGGAGTTCCGGGCTTGTTGATGTCGAATGACCGCGCGATAGGTAACCTTGGAGTTTCATCCTCCGTATGTTTGTGTTCAGGTGTTTTTATCTCTTTTTCTATAGCTTCTATCAGTATATTTATGTTCGCGTCATGATGAGCGGAAACAGGTATGATGGGGGCGTCTTCCGCTACGGTACCCTTTGTAAACTCTTTAATCTGTGCATAATTTTCTTTAGCTTTTTCCTCGTCTACCAAGTCCACCTTGTTCTGCACTATAACTATGTTCTCCACTCCTGATATGTCCAAACCCATGAGGTGTTCCTGAGTCTGAGGTTGAGGGCAGTCTTCGTTGGCAGCGATCACCAGTACGGCGCCGTCCATCACAGAAGCACCGGTCAGCATGGTCGCCATCAGTGTCTCATGTCCCGGTGAATCCACGAAAGATATGGCCCTTAAAAACTCTGCTTCTCCTCCACAATTGGGGCAAGTAGGATCAGAGGTATAAGCTTCACTACCTTCACAATTTGGACATCTATAAAAGGCGGTATCGGCATATCCCAATCTTATGCTTATTCCTCTCTTCGTCTCTTCAGAATGTCGATCGGTCCATTCACCGCTCAAAGCTTCAGTGAGGGTAGTCTTCCCATGGTCAACATGTCCTACCATCCCTATGTTGATCTCGGGTTGTTTTGGTACCTTCATTTGTTCTCTCCCTCTTCCTCTGCGAGAAGTTCAGGTATGTTTTTCGGACCGTGTTCGATGACCTTCAAATTTACCTGATTTATATCATCCGAAACGGTATTACCTCGGAAAGTTTTCTTCTTCTTAACTCCCTCTTTTTTGGGTCGGAAACCTGTTCCTCCTTTAGCTAGTACTTTCTTTCTGCCTGGACCAGGTATGTTCTTTTTCATCGGGAATCCGTCCAGATCGCTGCCTCCTGTGATCTTCAATTTGTATCCGGGCAGACCAACGAATATACCGTCTACTTCTCCGCCGATCTTCTTACCGATGAGCCTGTTAGCATGCTGTCCGTCGACTTTTCCTTGGTAGCTTTTGCCATCCTTCGGGTCCGAGATTACTACTTCAAACTCAGCCATATCCATGACACTCCAATGTACTTTTGTCCCATTAGACCCTTCTCCTATAAAACTTTGATGGGCAATTGCTTCTTTGAACAAGAACACATCCTCAATAAACTTTATATATTATACTAAATTAGAGCCAAATGTAAAGAATGAAACTAAAAACTTGCGAGGTGGCAATATGGATGAGACACTAGGCGGTACTCGAGAAGAGGAAACTCTGGTTTCTATAGAGATAGTCAAAGGCAACGGAAGATATACTGCAAAAATACAGAGCGGACTAGGTAGATACGTAGAGTATGAAAACGACGACTTTGAAAATCTACTTCAACAAGTGTACGAAGATATACAAGAAGAACTGGGACCGACTTTTTGAATTAAACAGAAATATAAAGAAAGAGGGAATAAGATGGCAAACGTAGAGAATAAAGAATATGAAGAGATCATCTCCAATTATTACGAGGGAAGAGGGGTCAGCTCGTTGATCTCTCTTGAAATAGATCCACAGAAATCCGATAAAGTCGCAAAAAGCTTGGCGGATTTTCACAATGTGGAGGACGTACTCCTCGTAACTGGAGACGTGGACATGATAGTGAAGGCTAGGTTCAAAAATTATGACCACATGAAAAGCTTTCTGACCGAAGAAGCCTCCGGCCTCGACGGTGTGATAAACGTTAGTTCCATGATGATAATCACCACTTACAAGGAAAGAGGGAAGTTTATAGAGGTAGAAGATAAAGAAGAACAGTAAAGTCCTAGATCTCAACAGATTTCATCCATCTTCCAATCCCCCCCTTCATTGATATCTAATCCTATTTTGAATTCTCTAGGGGTCAGCATCGTCGTCTTAAAGTTCTCGTAGTCGTCTAAAGCTATCCTAGGACAGGCCGTATTAACTGCACAATCCCATCTGAATTGATCTATAAATTCAGGCCTTATCTCGCCAAATCTCATCAACATCATCGTCTTGCCGGCTTTTTCACCGAGTTCTAACAATTCTTCCACAGATGATCTCCTTATCTGACCTATTTTCGTTGAAATGATCACCATTACCTTTTCCGCTTTTTCGACCTGTGCTATAGCTCCGTATCTCTTCCTTAGAAAATCATCCCTCTCTTCTTCAGTTATTGATCCTATATTTTGTGCAACTGGATTATAGATAAAAACATCTTTTCCGAGTGAAAACGACAGACCGAGTGGATGAAATCTACCTGTTCCGATGTAAAGATGATGATCAACATCTTCTCGCTTTACGGAATAGTTGCATCCCAAAATCTGTCCAGGATACTTTATCCTCTCGTCCCCCTCTCCTATTACGGGAGTCAGCCCCGCTGCTTCTATGTTCTCTGCTGCTCTTTCTAACTGGTGTATATGCTGAACTGGTGCGTAAAGTGCTACCTTTCCTTCTAACTTTTTTAAAAGTTCCGGGGGTAGGTCTTTCCACAGCCTGCATCTCCCCTCGAGGTAAATGATGGGATAAGAAGGTTCCAGATAAGGTATCTCAGAATGACCTATCTGAAGAAGAACGTCCGCACAGCCGATATCTTCTGGTAAATCACATGCACCATAACACGAGTTACCCCATACAACTACATCCTGATCGAACATCTCTGCGAATTTTTCTATCTTCGTCTTTAGCCCGTCGGGCAGCTGGAGCAGGATCTTCTCTACTTGTAATCTATCGAGTTCCTCTCTGACCGGGCCTAAATCGAATTCAAAACTGCCTATTTCAACCTTTGTCACTTAAGATCACCCAAGTGTTTTACCATCTCATCTATGCTTTCCATCGAAACGTGAGGCATTACCACAAAACGCAGTCCTCGCGGGATAACGGTCCTAGATAGATTGAAACCCTTTTCTTCCATTTCTCTTACAATCCTTTCGGGGTTTCTATGTTCGAAAGACGCTATGTTCATGGAAGGTGTTACCGTAGACGAAAAACCTTCTTCTTCCATCCTATCAATGAGGTAATAAGTTCTCTGCATACACTGAGAGACCATGTTTTTATAACCTTGTTTACCCAGATAGTTGAGAGTTATCCAAAATGCAGGTATCGATGCACTGACTCTAGTACCTCGTATATCCTTTTGATGCCGTCCAGTCAGATAAGGTGAATCTATTGTTATCTCGTTCTCAGTCCTTGAATAAAAAAGTCCCAAAGGTACCGGTGACATGCCCATCTTATGAGGGTCTATGACCAAAGAATCTACTCCGTCGATCTCAAAATCGAATGCGGGTAGATCATGACCTAATTCGTTCAAAAAGGGTATCACAAATCCACCAAAGGCGGCATCAACGTGAAAGTGGACGTCTTCGGTCAATTCAGCTACCTTTTTTATGGGATCGACGACCCCGTGTTCGGTTGTTCCAGCGATAGCGATTACAACCGCGGTTTCATCGTCGATTTTTTTCTTCAGTTCGCCCAGGTCCATGGTGTATTTATCCGTTAATGAGATGTATTCTGGTCTCATATCCAATAGAGAACAGGCCTTTTCAAATGAAAAATGTGAACTTTTAGGCAGTAGGACTTTCCTCTTTCCGCTTTTTTCTCGTGCTCGCCAGAGTGCTATGATATTCCCTTCGGTTCCTCCACCGACTGAAAGAGCTTCCGTTGTACCAGCGTTTATCAAATAGGCGATAGCTTCGTGAACTTCTTTTTCCAGCTTCTCAGTTCCAGGATAGAGACCTGGATTTCCCAGATTAGATTCGATAAAACGCGAGTAAACCTTCTTAGCTATATCCAAGGGCTCTGTACACATAGAGCCGAAGATCTTTCCGGAAGAAAAGCTCATGTCCTTATCTTCTGCAATCTTTATTTTTTCTATCAATTCGTCGATATCTCTGCCTTTTTCTGGAAAATCATCCTTCAATCTATCCACCTCTTTAAGTTACAGTTCTGCTTTTAAACCCCCATCTCGAGTTCGATTATCTTCTTTCTCACGAATTTCATTGAAAGCATAGCGAACAGTATCGCCGCCACCAAGGCCAACATCGATATCCTTCCCCTGTATAAGAGGTTAATGGATGCTAGAAAGTTGAAAGCACCGTGCATGAATACCGCTATCAGGTAATAAGGAAGAAAAGAAGGAGTCCCTTCAAATTTACCTTTCGTTATACCGTATCCCGCCACCGCGCTCGCACTCCCGTGCAGTAGCGTACTAGCTATACTCCTCACCAATACTATCGCGATGAAAGCTGCACCGAACCCTTCCGCCATGTAAGTTGATCCTTCGTAGAGAAGGTTCTCCGTTGCTGCGAAACCAAGACCACAGGAGGCACCGAATATAAGACCGGATTGCTTATCGGTCAAAGCGTCCTTAACCGTGAAAACACCCATCACTTTGGTGAACTCTTCAACGAAGGGTGCGATAACACAAACGATTATGAGAGTCTGGATCGTATCGTCCTGTAAGAATTCATACTCTCTTTGAAGCGTAGGGATGGAGATGAATCCCACCAGAACGAGAGATAATATGACTGCAAAAATAACCGAAAATACAGCACCCCATGAGAAAGTTTTCATCACATCAGACCATCTTTTTCTACCGTATTTTTCGGTGTTCCTTATCCAAACTAGGTAGATCAAGGAGGGGATAAAAGCAGCTCCTAGTAAGATGGCTACCGTGAGTATTATCTCTTGATTCATCTTTATAAGGGAAAAAGATGATAGAATTAATAATTCTTTCTATTCAAGGGACTTATCGATCCAATCGAGATATCTTCTACTGCCTTCAGTGATCGGCTGAGCTATTATCTCTGGATTTTCGTAGGTATGGATCTCTTTTATCGCCTCTTCTAGTTCTTCGTAAACGCTTTTCTTGCTTTTACATAGACACAACCATTCCTCTGACTTTTCTATACTATCATTCCATTCGTAAGTGCTTTCAATGGGGCCTAAGACTTGTACACAAGCCGCTAAACCTTTCTTTACTATTTTCTCGGCAATCTCACGCGCCTTTTCTTTTTCATCTATGGTGGTCATAACTTGGATGTGATCTCGGTTTTGTTCTGAGTCCATTTTTTCACCTCTCTCGTTGGTACAAATCTAAAAGATTTCTTGCTTGTTTTATCGCCTCTTTCACGTCGTCGTCGGCCTCTACCCTCGCTTTTCGCACTAATTCTTTTTTGAACTCGTCAGTTTCGATCTTCCTATCTAGGTCAAATATGAGGTCGCCTAGACTCTTTATAGACTCGGCCCTTACCCATTTGTCGTTATCCTCCATCATCTTGGAGAGTTTTTTCAACATCTTTTCGGCTCTCCTTTTACTCAGATCGGCAGGATCCATACCGCTCAATGCTTCCGCCGCTTTCTGTCTAACCTTCCAACGTTCGTCGTCCAACATCGATAGAATGTCTTCAAGATAAGATGAGAATCCAGCTTTTCCCATGGCGGCTACCGCAAACGGTTTTCTGCTCTCTATCAGATCTTCCATATCCTTCTTCAGATCTTTCAGATGTTCTTTCGATATCTCAGACAGAGAGTCAGATATGGACCACAGCACCCTTGGGTTCTGTTCAAGTTCTATCCTTTCGAACAGTATCTTTGAGGATACTTCGCCGTCCAACTTCTCTAGAGATTCAGCCGCTGCCATCCTCGTGCCCGGATCATCGTCTCGAATCTTTTCTTCTATCATTTTCAATATCTCTTCATTCTTTGAACCGATATTGCCGAGTGACCTCAAGGCCTCTTGTACAACGTAATTTTTTTTATCATTCAATCTTTCAACCAGCGGCTCTACGGCTTTTTCGACCTCTCTCTTCCCCAAAATTTTCGCCGCATCTTCTCTCACTCGCCAACTGTCGTCTTCTAGAGCTTCTAACAAGATGTTGTTCGCTTTCTCTCCTTCAATCGTGGCTACTCCGTTAACGGCTATCTCTCTTATCTCCCTCTCACTTTTTTTATAAACTTTTGAAAGTGTGTCTAGAGCTTTATCAGTATCGAATTGGCTGACAGCCTTGACCGCTTCCTCTTTGAGTTCTCGATCATCTAGAAGTACATCTAATTTGGAGATTATCTCCGCACTTTTTGAGCCATTTATACTGTTTCCTATCTTACCCAGTGCTTCTATACTTTTTCTTTTCACTTCATTCTCGGGATCATCCAGTAGCGAGTACAAAGTTTCAAGAAAATCTTCGTCTTCAAATTCTCCCATAGCTATGGCTGCGTCATGTCGAACTTCCCAATCGTCGTCCTTGGCTGCTTCCTTTAACGCTTTCTTTCCAGTTCTACTTTTGAGATGACCGAGGGCTAAAGCGGAATTTGCTCTCACCGTAGCCTCATCGTCTTTCTTCAGCCTTTCAACGAGCGCGGAAGAAACGTCATCACGTTCCTCTTTAAATCTCATCATACCTAGAGCTTTAGCTGCGTCGGCCCTCCTTTTTTTATCTCCTTCCTGCAGGATCCTCGTCAATTCTTTTATATCTTCTTCTTCCTTCAACACCTCTATTTCGTCGATCATCTTTATCAAATTCTCTTCTGTATCTCTTCCCTCAATATCTTACTTATCTTCTCGCCGTCGGCTTTGCCTTTAAGCTCTTTCATAAGTACGCCCATCAACGGGCCTACGGCGCCCATCTCTCTTTCTTCCACGAAGTCGCTCCTGTCCTCTATCAAGTCGATGACTTCTTCCCTTATATCCTCTTCGCTTACGGTTTCCAGTCCCGCGGATTTTAACGCTTCTTTCACAGATCTACCTTCTGCTACTTCCTGTAAAAGGTCGGGTATGCCCTCTTTAGCGAACTCTCCAGCATCGAATCTCTTGAACATCCTCTCTAAATCCTCTTCATTTATATTTTCCAGCTCATACCCCTCTTTTTTAAGGTCCGGATAAGTATGTAAAAAAGTGTTTGTGATCACTGAAGGCGATCCATACCTTTCCACCAATCTCTCGAACAGAACGTCATATCCTTTCTTGAAGAGCTGCTCGCTCTGCTGTTCGTTTAGACCGTACTCTTTCTGAAACCTTTCTATCTTTTCCTCTGGTCTTTCCGGCAATTCTTCATCCAATCTCTTCAGTCTTTCTCTTTCCACCTGTTTTGGAGGTATATCCGTCTCGGGGTACATCCTAGCTTCGCCGGATAAGGGCCTTAAAAAGCTACTCGTGCCGTCAGGTTGCGCCTGTCTCGTCTCTTCAGGTACGCCTTTCAGAGCCATCTCGGCTCTTTCGATCACTTTTCTCAAAGCGTCTCGGGAGTTCTCTTCCGACTCGGTCACCAGTGCAAAAGCGTCTTTTTCTTCTATTTCTAGTTTTTTCTTCACCACCTTTACCTCTTTATCAGTTATACCAAACTTCGGTAGCTCGTCGCTGTGGAATATCCCGGCTACGCCGGTCTTCTTAGCATAATCGGCCAGTTCTGGGCCCAATAGGGCTTCACCTTCGTCGCCTCTCAGCTGTCCGTCGAACCCCTTCAGTTTCACCGCATAAACGCCGTTGCCCTTGTTGAGACTTCCCTGTATTATTCCGCTCTCGCACCCTTCGAACTCTTCCGTCACATCGTAAATTTTATCCACGATTTCAGCGTTCCTTTCTTCCAATATTTCCTTTATCTCCAGCAGTTTTATCTGCCTGTCCACTTCCTTTTCTACATATTCAGGAAGCATATCAAGTTCCTGTACGCCTTTCATCTCTACTCTAGCTCCTTCTTCGATGGAGACGTTCAGGTCTTCTCTTATACTGCCAATACCGCGCTTCACGCTTTTAGTACTTCTGAACAGGGCGCCTATATTTTGCGCTACCTCTTTCGCTTCTTCGGGACTCGATATGTCCGGATCCGTGGCAATCTCGACCAAAGGTATACCGAGTCTATCCAATCTAAAGACCTTTTCTCCGTCCTTTTCCTCTATACTTCGGGCCGCATCTTCTTCGAGGCACATCGTTGGTATACCGATCTCTTTTCCGTTGACTTCTAAAGTACCGTTCATAGCTATGAGTCCGGTCCTTTGGAAACCAGTGGTGTTGGAGCCGTCTATCACTATCTTCCTCATGAAATGTATCTCGTCCATTATTTCGGCGTTCATGAACAATGCCATGGTGAGCGCGAGATCCAAAGCTTCTTCGTCCGGGCCCGCAGGAGGTTCCTCGTCCAATTCGACCAGGCAGGATGAGCCTTCTGGAGCCTGATATCGAAACTTCAATCCCTTTTGAGCCTCCATGAGAGCCGCTTTATCTACTTCTCCTAACTCGCTCTCCGTTGGCCTCAAGTTTCTAAGTACGGTCCTGTCTTCCTCTTCTACCATATCCGAAGGACAGCCGCAGAACAGTTTTTTCGTGTCTAACTGCTGGTGTATCTCCAACCCGACTTTGAGGCCCAGTTCGTCGTAATCTTTTTGAACGCTCATGCTACCTGATCCTCCTTTCGGTGTATTCTCCCGCTATATTCTGCTTCATCACCTTTTCGACGTCTTCATCAAGGGTCAAAGCCCACATCAATTTTACCATGGCCGTCTCAGGGAGCATGTCTCCTGCAAAGATAACGCCAGCTTCCTTCAACTCTCTTCCCGCGGAATACACGTGCCCGTTGACGGTACCATATAAACACTGGCTGGTCATCACCACCGGTAAGCCTTCATCTATGATCTCTTCAAGAGCTGGGATCAAATCCGTAGGCATGTGACCGAGTCCAGTTCCCGCGATAACGATGCCTTCCTTACTTCTTGCGTGTTTAATGTCTTCCTCCGTTAGACCGGGATTCGCGTATAGAAGAGAAACTTTCTCTTCCATGCTACCTTTCCTTTTTATGTTCTCATCTTCCCCCTTCTTTGGCCTCTCCTCGATATCGACTTCGCCTGTCTCAGGATCGACGAAGCCCACAGGTTCGTCGTTGATAGATTCGAAAGCGTCCCTACGGCTAGTGTGCATCTTTCTCACCTTCGTTCCTTTATGAACCGCACACTTTTTGTCCGACATGGACTCGTGCATGACTACGTAAACTCCGGGGTGATCCGACTTTGCCATCTCTACCGCCGCTAATAGGTTCAGATGCGCATCGCTTGACGGCCTGTCGCTCGAGCGCTGGGAACCTACCAGAACGACCGGTTTCGAAAGACCTTCTAGAAGAAAAGATAAAGCCGCAGCGGTATAGCCCATGGTGTCGGTACCGTGAGAGATGATGACTCCTTCAGATCCCTCTTGGAAGAGCTCGATCACTCTATCCGCTATGGTGACCCAGTCTTCCGGTCTCATCTCTTCACTCAACTTGCTGAAGAGCACCTCGACTTTCGGTCTGCACCTTTCGGCTATCTCAGGATTCGAGAACAGAAGGTCATCGGCGGTCTGTGCTGGGTGCACTGCTCCCGTTCTATATTCAACGTAGCTCGCTATTGTGCCTCCCGTTCCCAATATGGATATAGTTGATTTGCTCTCATCGATATCTATCTTTTTTTCCTTCCTCTTAGCCTCCTCTTCGCTTTTTCGGATCAGTTCGACCTCAGTATTTTTATCGGCCTTTATCCCTACGTTGTAGCCGTTGTCCAGCTTTAGAGTTATGATGTCTTCACCGCTGAACCGATGGATCGGCATCAAAACCCCTTCGTAAGTTTCTTCATCTTTTTTGATCTTCAACCTATCTCCGGGTTTTGCATCTTTGAGCAGTGCTTCTCTCTGTACCATGATATCAGCCCTAAAACAGATAGTTATTAAAAATGGTTTTCGTTCCTCGCTACGACACGCTAAATAATTGATATGCAAAGCAAAGTCATTTATAACCCACCAAGATTCACATCCTCATAGAAAAAAAAGCGATTTTCATCCAAAGGTGGAGCTCATGGATAATAGGATAAAAGAACACGCGGGTATAATAGCGGATTGGAGCACTGAGATGAAAGAGGACGACAAAGTTGTGATCCTCGCTCATTCAGAGGCTGAAGAGTTGATGATAGCCCTATATGAAGAGATCGGTAAACACGGAGCACATCCAACAACGCTTTACTCCTCTAACGAAGCTAATAGGGCTTACCTAAAAAACTTTGACGGCGAGTTCAAGACGCCGAAACACACTTTAACGCTCTTCAGAGAGGCGGACGTGGTCATCTCCATAAAGTCAGACGTCAACGTTAAAGCGATGAACGACGTCCCAGGTGAAGTTCTCTCTGAATATTCAAAGGTGAGAAAACCACTGAGCGATATACTACAGGACAAGAGGACATGTTTGACCGCCTTCCCGACCAACGCGGCGGCTCAGCTAGCCGATATGTCGTTGGCTGAATACAAAGACTTCGTATGGAACGCTATCCTGAGAGACTGGCAGGACGTCCACGAGAAGCAGGAGATACTGAAGAAGAAGATGGACGAAGCCGAAGAGGTGTACATAACCGGCAGGGAGACCGAATTGACCATGTCCATCAAGGGCAACATAGGTGTGAATTCTGACGGAAAGCATAATCTACCCAGCGGAGAAGTGTATACTGCACCGATACCAGACCGCGTTGATGGTCATATCCTTTTCGACAAGCCGCTGATATACATGGGCAGAGAGATCGAAGACGTAAAGCTGAAATTCGAAGAGGGCAAAGTGGTAAAACATTCCGCAGGCAGCAACGAAGAGCTTTTGACAAATATACTGAACACTGACGAAGGCTCGAGAAAGCTCGGTGAACTCGGTATAGGTACTAACAGAGGTATAAAGATATTCACCCGCAACATGCTGTTCGACGAGAAGATGGGTGACACCATTCATCTAGCTTTAGGAAAAGCGATAAAGCGCAGCGTCGGCGAAGACGGCGAAGGCAACGACAGCGCGATCCACATGGACATAATAAAAGATATGTCTAAAGGCAGAGTGGAGATGGACGACGAAACGGTCCTAGAAAACGGTAAGTTCATCTGGGAGATGTGACGTAAACTAGACACAACCTTAGGGCAGTCAGTAGATTGAGACGAGCAATAAAAGCACGCCTGCGAATCCAAAAATTATGATGCCTATCCAAAAGCCAATCTTAGCGTAGTAGTTGTCACCTTTCCTCATACCCATAAATCCTGTGATCACGGCTATTATCGCTGCGGCAAAGAAGATGTAATAAGAGAATCTTCCCAATACTATCCCTATTATAAGTACAGCTATAGACAAGCGTCCTTCGTTAGTTTTGACTTTCTTTACACTTTTCTTCTTCTTTTCCTCTCTATAGCCAAAGGCACAAGGGATCGCTATGAATGCTCCGATGGCGAGAAGGATCATGGCTACGATAGAAAGATTTCCACCGTCGATATCCGCTGCCATCATACCTACAAACATCAAACCCCCTACTAGCATCATGAGTAAACCTACAATCGCCAGCTTTTTGTAGGCTTGTCTCCACTGACCATATTCGTCGGTTTCTTCAAAGAGTGACCTTTGATCGGGTTGATCCTCATCTTCTATATCTACATCTATATCCATATCTTATCCTCCTCTAGGTCCGATGTCTTCGGAATCTGTCAGTTCAGCGTAAGAAAATTCTTCTTTATCCTTCGCCCCGACTGTTTTACGCTCCGCCGCTTTCTTCCTTCTTTTAGATATTATCATACCGAGCAATATACCATTTATTGCTGTAACGATAAGACCTATACGTAAAAAATTAAAACCGATGATCTGATCTACTGCAAACCTCGTGATGGGTACCCCTACCTCTGTAATAAATCTCTGGCTCTCGGTGGTCAAGGCTAATATTCCACCAACGATAACGAGTGGAACGCTAAGCGAAAGAGAACCAATATTTATCCATTTCAACTTTGAAGGGACCTTGGTTGGATCTTCTATATCCTTTAGAAATACCCAGACCAAGACTCCACCAATAAATTGGATCACTATCCCTATATCCATTATCCTGAACCCTGAATTGTGTTTGGGTCCCGGTACTTCATAGATGAAGTCTTCTTCACTACCTGGTATCTCAGTTGTTTCCGTTCGAGAAGTACCTTGAGAAACGAGTAGCACTCCGGCTATGATAAACAGTAAGCCTACAATCAGAAAATATTTTCCGTACTTCCTGCCAAATTTTTTTATGGAGCGTAGGAGATCATCCATCTCTCTTTTCCTCTTTACTTATAATATTATACTATTTCATATTTAATACTTTAGCCCCTCTTATCGAAAAATCTATTACTTCTCTTTTCAATCTGGATCCTGATGTCATCTAGACATTTATACTGGTCCGAACCAAAGAGATTTGAATTCGTCACCAAGGCTAAAAAAGTGGAGAACGACCGCATCATCTTAGAAGAGACTTACTTCCACCCAGAAGAAGGCGGTCAGCCCGCTGATAAAGGCACGTTGAACGGCTATGAAGTCAGTGACGTGCAGAACGAAGGTGGATATATCGTCCATCACGTTTCTTCTCACGACATCGAAGAGAGCGACGAAGTCAAAGGTAAGATAGACGAGGGGTTTAGAAGGTACTGCATGAGAGCCCATACCGGGGCTCACGTGGTTTTCGGAGCCGGCAGAGAAGTGATGGGAAAAATAGACTACTCCGGTTTCGATATAGGGGAGAAAAAAGCTAGGATAGATTTTGAAACTGAAGCTCATGTCGACAGGAAGAAGCTGTTGAAGATCGAGGAACTGTGCAACAAGATAATCCTTGAAGACAGGCTAGTAACATGGAATATGCTAAGTAGGGAAGAGGTGGAAAACAGCGAGAAAGTAGCTTTCGCAAAAGAGATGCCCCGCGGAGAGAAAGTCAGAGTGATAGAGATCAAAGATTGGGACATAGGGGTATGCAGCGGAACTCACCTTTCTAGCACGCTAGAAGTGGGCAGGATACATATACTAGGCAAGAAGAAGCTGCAGGAAGGCGTTACCCGTATCAATTTCTGCATAGGCGACGAAGCGTTGAGAAAAGACTACGGTGAAAAAAGATCGCTTCAGCGGGCTTCTTCGCTCTTAGAGACCGATCACGGCAACCTGCCGAGGAAGATAAGTGATCTTTTGGACAGCATGGAGGAGCTTAAAGAAGAAGTCAAGAAGATACAGGCTTTTAGAGTCGAACAGCGCATAGAGAACGCAAAAAGACATAAAAGAGAAAATTACGACCTTTTGATACAAACTTTACAAGCATCTACAGACCATTCCGACATAATCTCACACAAAGCTAAAGACAACGTAGGTCAAGATGAAGTTTTAGTACTGATCAATCAGGATAAGAATGTGAGCGTCAGTGTCGGAGTCGGCGAGGAGGTTGAAGACGTCAGCGCCGACGAGATAATACAAATGTTGAGTCAGGATTTCGGTGGTGGTGGGGGAGGCACTTCAAAATTTGCACAGGGCGGCGGCTTTAAGGCTTCTTCTGAAGAGATAAAATATCTCGTATTGGATCGATTCTGATTTAAAGATTTAAGGGTTCGCACTGTACGTAATCCAAACCGTAGTCCAGAGCTATCTCAGCTTTCTGTAACTCCCTTCCCAGAAAGGCGGCGTGATCCAATCTGGAGATCAAATCCTCTCTGATCAAAGTATCGCAGATGGCTTTGGCCGATCTTCCCGTTACTACTTTATTCAG
>PWHU01000013.1 GCA_003555395.1 Thermoplasmata archaeon | reverse complement strand
GTCCGTCCAGTGCATATCGTCTAGAAAAACAACCAATGGATTAGAAGAGGCTATCTTTTTTACTTCTTGTGTTGTCTTGTAGAACGTTGCCTGCCTCTGGGCATCGAACATCTTCTTATTTTCAACTTCTGGACCACTGGGGGCGGCTATAAACGATAGAGGAGAGAACTCTTCTTCCGATTCTTCTTCCATGTGTTCCTCGAAGGCTTCTTTGAACGGTAAAAAGGGCTCGGATATCTCGCTGTAACATCCTCCGTGCAAAAAGTCAAATCCTTTTTCTAATGCACAATGCTTGAATTCGTTTATCAGAGTGGTCTTCCCTACTCCTGCTTCTCCCTCTATGAAGAGTATGGAGGAGCCGCCTTGTTTGACCTCATTCAATCGGTTTTCAAGTTTTTCGAGTTCCTCTTGTCGACCGACGAAGATATCTTCTTTCCCTCTGTTTTTATTCTTAGATGCGTTAACAATACGCTCGTCATCCATCATCGAAACAGCCGCAACAAGTGGGTCTTCAGCCTCGATATAGTCGTCTACATCTTTAAGTTGAACCTCATTTCTTTCTTCTCCATTGTCGATCTTGACCGTTTCTTCCTTGAGTTTCTCACGCAGCTTCTTCTCTTTTTCTAAGCCCTCCTCGGAAAGAAAATATACCTTTCTCTCTCGGCTTTTTCCTCTCACTTTTTTGTATTTTGTGACTACTAGATCCTCTTCATGCATTTTTCGGAGCGTCTCAGAAACTTTGCCTTGCTCCATATCGAGCTTTCTTGAGATACCTGATTCAGTTAAATAAAAAGGAACTTTATCATCTTCGCTCTCTACTTTTTTGCAATAAACCCCTAGGTGAAGTTTGATTATTTCCTGAACTTCCTGCCCGAGCGATTTCATCGTATAGTAACTAGAGTGTTTAAGATAATCAATCTTTTCATTATTTATCTAACTCTCTCTTTTTTGATATCATTGGGCTAGGCCTAACCTTTTAAAAACTTTTCACACTTTTCTTTCCAAAGTTCCATTCCTATTTGTTCAAACGAGGAAAAGGCATCTTTAAGATAGGCTACGGCTTTTTCTTCCTCACCATTTTTCCTCAAGAGAAGAGCGTATTCGTATGCTGATTTGAATTTCTCAGTTTCACTACCGATCTCTTCAAGGATTGTCATAGATTCCTCAAATTCATCTTCAGCTTTTTCTAACTCGCCTTTTTCACGGTACACCATTCCTAAAAAGCGATGACTCATGCCCTCTTTACTTTTCATACCGATCTCCCTAGATGATTCAACGGCTTTTATGGCGTTGTCGATAGCATCCTCATAATTTTCTCTTTTTAAGTAGGTCTCTGCCAATCCACACTGGTTATCTATTGAATACGCTTCAGTGTCGATTTGGGAGCATACATCTAAACTTTCTTTATACGTCTCTTCGGCTTTTTCCAACTTTCCTTTATCGCGATAGACGTGCCCCAGGCCGGTAAGAGTTATCGCAATACTTCGTTTATTTCCTACCTTCCTTTCAATCTCTAGGCTTTTTTCATAATTATCTAAAGCAGCATCTAAATCCCCTTTGTCCCGATAGATAGTTCCAATATTATTCAGCGATTGAGCTATCCCGTGCTTATATCCCATCTTTCTTTCGATCTTCATACTACGTTTAAAAAGCTCTAAGGCACCCTCTAATTTTCCTTTCTCCCAATAAATGATGGCGAGATTATTTAAAGACCTAGCTACACCCCTTTCATCCTCAATCGTTTTTCTGATCTTCAATGCTGAGTTGAGATACTCTAAGGCTTTATCATAATCACCCTGCCTGTAGTAGACTGAACCCAGAGTATGATATGATTCAGCTTTTAGTTTTTCATTTCCAAGTTCATCAGCTATACCCATCCCTTTTTTCAAAAATTCCTCGGCTTTATCATAATCCCCTTTTCTAAAGAATAACCATCCTTTCGTATTTAACAGTTTGATGATCTCTTCAGTAGCTCGAGAGAAACTTTCCGAGTACTTTATACTCTCTATGTCATCATCTATAAGAAAATCTAATCCATCGTTACATACTTCTAAAGCTTTATCAAAATCAGCCTTCTTCTCGTAAACTTCTGCTATCTTCCAATGCAAATTGGCTTTCTTTTTCTCCTCTTCCACTTTATTCAACGCTGAGTAATATTGCTCTACCGCCTCTTCAGCTTTTCCTATTATCTGGTAGGCGTTACCCAATTCTTCTAAAGTATCTATTAATTTGTCCTTGATCTCATCCATCTGTAGCTTTTCACCGACTTTCAAAGCTCGCTCATATCGTTCAATCGCATCTTCGTGAGCGTAAACCTCTTCCGCCTTTTTCCCCGATTTGATATAGGATTCCAAAGATCGTTCATATTCTCTACCCCTTTCATGATGTTTAGCTAAAGGCAGATATTTCTCTTCAAGACGATCTGAATATACATCTTTGATAGCTTCTGCTACTTTTCTATGATAAATTATCTTTTTTCTTTTCATCATACTCTGGTACACGGTATCCCTTATCAGATCGTGATGAAAGTAGAATTTCTCTTCTCCCATCGCCTCACGCCATAATCCTTCTCTTGTCAATACATCTATTTGGTCCAAAAGATCGAATTCATCCATCTGGATCACGTGAGATAGAAGGGGAAAATGTATTTCCTCACCTATCACGCTACCTAATTCTAAGACTTTCTTAGCCTCATCTTTTACTCTATCTATCCTTCGTTCTATCACATTTCGGATCACATCTGGAACGCTCAAGTCTTCGATCGACTCAAGATCCTCTCTAGAAACTAAAGCCTCTTTTTCCTTAACCTCGATAGTATACTCTTTAACGAAAAGAGGATTCCCGTCGGTTTTCTGATGTATAGTACTCACGAACTCTTCAGGAATTTCTTTTACACCGACTTCGTTCTCTATAATCTCTTGTGTCGCGCTCTCATCAAGAGGAGAAAGCTCTAACTTTTCCGAGATCCCCCATCCTTTAGAGCGGTGTATCATCTCTTTTAGAGGATGATCTTCTGAAACGTCTTCAGGTCTATAAGCGCAGATGAAAAGGATCTCCTCTTCCTGAAGTTTATCAGCCATGTACCCCAAGATCTGTAGAGTGGCTTGGTCCGTCCAGTGCATATCGTCTAGAAAAACAACCAATGGATTAGAAGAGGCTATCTTTTTTACTTCTTGTGTTGTCTTGTAGAACGTTGCCTGCCTCTGG
>PWHU01000156.1 GCA_003555395.1 Thermoplasmata archaeon | reverse complement strand
CTGCTGTTCCGGCTGCTGTCTAGGTTGCTGCTGCCCCGGTTGCTGTTGCGGTTCCTGCCATCCTCTCTGCTGTTCCGGCTGCTGTCTAGGTTGCTGCTGCCCCGGTTGCTGTTGCGGTTCCTGCCATCCTCTCTGCTGTCCCGGTTGCTGTCTAGGTTGCTGTCCCGGCTGCTGTTGATAATATCCTCCTTGCGCTTGTGGGGTCGGAGCGGGGCTAGATAAGAATACGAGTGCAATAACACCTATATTTAGAACACCTGCAACCAAAGCAAGATACCAAGCTACACCAGGCCCCCAACTGATTTCCACTCCTTCTTCTTCAGTTGAACCGAAGAAACTTTCATGGGGTCCTTCATCACCCATATCAAACTCGCCTCCATCTTCATCAAATGCTCCGGGCAAACTTGCCATCAAATATAGAGGGGCTACAAAAGCAAATATCACACCTATGATCGCGAGGAGCGCACCGATCTTTTTATCTAGTTTACCTAAACCTACCATGAGTGCTCCTATCATACCTATGATAGAACCTATTATGGCGACTATAACAAATATCATAGTCAGGTTAAAAGTAGATCCAACTTCGCTGTCCTCATCGTATTCCTCAGTTTCAGTTTCTCCATTTGCTTCCGATTCGGTTTCTGAGTAATAGAAATCCCAGTCAAAACTAATCCTCTGTCCAAACTGTTCCATTTCTCCGCTTATAGTGTACATAGGCATGACAAAGGTCAGTATCAACAAAATTACCGCTACTATGCCCAATATCATACCTATTATCGTCTTTTGATCCATACCTCCTAACATATTATCAAACCAAAATGAGACATGGGAACTAAATATATAATTTTTCCGCCTTTAAGTTTTATTAAATATATTGTATATTTGTATAGTATGGCTAACTATGATATCAACTTTGAATTCGAAATGGATAACCAAAAACCCCTTTTGAACTATACCTTATCTAAAGATTGATCTTCTTTTTTATTAGCTCCTATGTTTTTTAGGTCTGTATTCCATTATTTTCTCAAGTATAGTGATAAGCGATGTCCAGGCGGAACAGTTCAAGACGTTTTGGATCGTTGTTCAGATCACATTCTCGGAGATCTCCTCTCCTTTCATCTCTCGCTCGCAGTACTCGCACTTCAAGGTCACTGGATATTCTCCGATAACTTTGAATTCCGATATTACGGGCTCGTTCTGGTTGCTGATGCAGTTCTTATTTTTACATCTAACTATGCCTTTCACCATTTCCGGCAGTTGAACCCTGTGTTTATCGATGACTTTGTAATCTCTAATTATGTTGACGGTAGCTTCAGGAGCCACTAGAGATATCTTATCCAAGTCTTCTTCTATGAGCTCCATGTCCTCCACTTTGACTATATCCTTTTTTCCGAGGCTGCTGTCCACATTCATGGCTATACTTACGATAGAATCTATATCATCTTCTCTGAGCCCTAAAATCCTAAGGACCTTCATCGCTTGAGCCTTTCTTATATGATCTATCACAGTTCCGTGCTTTATGGGTGTTATCTTTATCTGCTTTGGCTCTTCATCCATCTCATTTTCATCTTCATTCATTTTTAACACTCCATCAGCAATTTTAACAGGGCCATCCTAACCGGTATCCCGTTGGCGGCCTGTCGGAAGTATTTCGCGTTCGGTGTAGGATCAACATCGGCCGATATCTCGTCCACCCTAGGCAGAGGATGAAGGATGATCATATCTGATCTAGTATCGCTGTCATCCAACATCTTCTTTTCGAGGTGATATGATCTAGCCACTTCTTCATAATCTTTACTCGATGGAAACCTTTCCCTTTGGATCCTAGTCATATAGAGAACGTCTAAATCATCTAGAGCCTCATCAATATTTTCGACCTCTTGATAAGATATACCGTCTTCTGTTAATCCCTTGAGGATCTCTTCGGGCATTTTTAGTGAGGGGGGCGAGATGAACGTCAATTCAGTGTCGTACATGCTCAAAGCGTGAGTCAAAGAATGAACGGTTCTACCGTATTTCAGATCTCCTGCGATACCGATATGATTACCAGATATATCTCCCTTCTCTTCCTTTATGGTGAATAAATCCAATAGTGTTTGGGTTGGATGGTGACCGGCACCGTCTCCAGCATTGATCACCGGCACGTCGGAAAACTTAGAAGCCAATCTAGCGGCCCCCTCGCGGTGATGTCTCAGGACTATAAGGTCGGAGTAACCCGATGCCACTCTTATCGTATCAGCCAAGGTCTCTCCTTTCTTTGCCGATGAAGTTCCAGGTTTAGCAAAACCGATGCATCTACCCCCCATCCTCTTCATCGCTCCCTCGAAGGAAAGTCGTGTACGTGTGCTAGGTTCGTAAAAAAGGGTCGCTGCCAATTTACCGTACAGGTCGTCATTTTTCTTTTTGCCCTCAGCGACGGGGACCAAATCCTCTGCAAGGTCAAATATGATCTCTAACTCGTCCACAGTAAAATCCTTGATCGTAACCACATGGTCGTTCTTGAGTTCTTTATTCATGGTGATCAAAAAGACAATTGACGGGATAAATATATGATTTTGGTTCTTATCTCATAGAGTAAAAAGATATTGTTTTTACATCATATCTCGCCTGAAGTTCAGAATCACAGAAGACCGGCTTTTTGAAGGGTCATGATATCGTCCGTGCCGAGTTTTTCGCCCTTCTTGAACTTATCGTAAAGTTCCTGAGCCTCCTTTTGGGCTTCAGTTTCTTCCTTCTTCTTCTTTGCCTTCCTCTGTTTGTTCTTCAAGCCTGAGATTATCTTGCTGTAGTCCTGTACTTCGTTCACAGCTTCTATGTGCTTCTCGTGGTATTCATCGGCTTTCTTCTTCGCTTTAAGGAATTTCTCCTGAGCTTCGTCTGCTTTTTTTCTGACTTCATCGGCTTTCTGGAAATTCTCAAGCATCTTGTCGTGTATCTTCTGTGCATTTTCAGCCAATTCCGAGACCTTATTATGAGATTCTTCAGCCTCCTCTTTAGCTTCTTCTAGCCCTTGAGAGAGTTCACGTATTTCTTCATTTTCTTCTATCAACTCTCTTCTCTCATCCAATTCTTCTTTAAGATCCGATATCTTGTCCACGATCTCTTTTTCTTTATCGGTGCTGAGTACGTTGGTCATCTGTTTGAACTCGAGCTCTTCTATATTTTTCTTGATTTTGTCCATCGACTTATCGTCGTCGGGGAGGACCTTCTCCTTTTCTCGGGCCAATTTTCTAGATAATTCGTTAACTTTCTCATTCAGCTTGTTTCTCTTTTCTTTGTACTCCTGCACCTTTTCGTTCAGTTCGTCTCTTTCTTCCTTCAACTCATTGCCTGTTTCTATCAGTTCTCTGACTTCAGCGTTCAACTCGTCTCTCTTTTCTACCCATCTATTCGCTTCATCGTTCTTCTTGTTCCTAAGGCGCTTGTATTTATCGGCCCGATGGTTGGCCTTCTCCTTTTTTTCCTCCAACTCCTCTAGAAGTTCAGTCATGGTCAAAGCACTGTCCAGTAGATCGTTTTAAATGGATTAATCCTATCCAATATTGTGGGGTTTTATAATACTTTCGGAGAGTATACAGTATTTATCACTCTGAATGTAAAGAGTTAATTCAAGATTTTTGAAGTGGACAATATTTTCGATAGGAGTTGGGAAAACATAAATAGTTAAAACTTCTGTGCCACGATAGATATCATGCCTGAAGATGATCAAAATCTCGAAGAAGAACTCAGTTTTTCTCCGGAGAACATCTGGGAAAAGATAGACAAAGAGAAGAGAGACGTCGTATTCAGTTTTGCGGACGATTATATCGAGTTTTTGAGTTCATCCAAAACTGAAAGAAAATCGGTCGAAGAAGCCGAAAAGATACTTAGAGAAAATGGTTTTAAAGCCATCTCAGAATACGATCAATTAAGACCAGGAGATAAAGTTTATATCATAAATAGGAACAAGAGTTTAGCTGCCGTGATAATAGGCGAAGACGAACTCTCAAAGGGATGCAACATCGTGGCAAGCCATATCGACGCCCCAAGATTGGATCTTAAAGCTAGACCATTATATGAGGATAAAGAAGCGTCGGTAGCTCTGCTCCAGACCCATTACTACGGCGGGATCAAAAAGTACCAATGGGTTAGCACACCTTTGGCGATCCACGGCAAAGTGATTAAAGAAGACGGCACACCTGTGGATATCTCGATAGGAGAAGATCCAAAAGATCCTGTATTCGTCATAAGCGATCTTTTACCTCATCTTTCTAAGAAAAAACAGTCAAAAAGGAAGATGAAAAAAGTCATCAAGGGTGAAGAGCTCAATCTACTGATAGCGGGCATACCAATAGATGACGAAGAAGTAGAGGACAAGGTAAAAACAAATGTGTTGAAACTCCTTAACGATAAATATGACATAAAGGAGGAAGATTTTACCAGCGCCGAACTCGAGATCGTGCCAGCCGGCAATTCTAGGGATGTAGGCCTCGATAGAAGTATGATCGGGGGATATGCCCACGATGACCGTGTCTGTGCATACTCCTCTCTTAAGGCCCTAACAGAGTTGAACAGTACTAAAAAGACAGCCTTGATCATCTTCTTCGACAAAGAAGAGATAGGAAGCGAAGGAAATACGGGAGCTAATTCTGATTTCGTCAATTCTATTTATTCAAAACTTCTCGATAAATACATGGGCGATTACACCATGCAGGACCACCGTAACATGATGGACAATTCAAAAGCACTTTCCGGTGACGTCAGCCCCGGTATCAATCCTTCATTCAAGAGTGTTCATGACATACAGAACGCCGCAAGTTTGGGTAAAGGACTCGTGATCACGAAATTCACAGGAGCAGGGGGGAAATATTCAGCCAACGATGCACACGCTGAATACGTGGCCCTGATAAGAAGGATATTCAACGAAAACGACATCCCTTGGCAGACCTCTGAACTAGGAAAAGTCGACGAAGGTGGCGGAGGAACGGTTGCTAAATTCCTAGCAAATCTGAATATCGACGTCATCGATATAGGGATACCGCTTCTCGGAATGCACTCCCCTTTCGAAGTGATATCAAAGGCCGATCTTTACTATCTAAGCCAGGGATACAAAAGCTTCCTAGAAGCGGAGTAAAACCGCTTTTATAATACCTTAACCCTCTTTTTTTATTAACTCTACATCACCAGGAGGTAGCACCTTCAATATCTCTTCCACTGGTACTCTAAAATGATCCGAC
Source organism: Thermoplasmata archaeon (assembly GCA_003555395.1). GTDB lineage: Archaea > Thermoplasmatota > Thermoplasmata > Halarchaeoplasmatales > Halarchaeoplasmataceae > Natronoplasma. The sequence continues at coordinate 8,974 of PWHU01000156.1, read as the reverse complement.
ATCTCATTAGCAAACTCATTCAGATCTTTCTTACCCGGGACGAATACCACTTCTTTTTTTACAATATCGTCTTCGCGATCCTCTAGTGCCGAGGAGGGAGCACACATTATCTTCTTTTTGCCCTGGTATTCTGTCTCTACTAGAGCGGCTTCCATAGGTAGGTCGTCCCTGTAATTCCTCTTCCCCCTTATGACGAAGGCCCCGGTGGGGAGTGATTCTCCGGCCTCCGCGGTTTTACTGACCTGACTCGGTTTTACCCAGTAGGCACGTCCTGCGGCTATGCCTCTCTTCCACTCCTTAGAATGTACTATCGCATACTGGCAAGCTTCTTTCAGTGTTCTTTCGTCTATCTCTTCCTTGTCACCTCTCTTGATAACCACACTAGGGGCACCTCCAGCGTCCGCATGAGCGTATCTATCGTGCTTTTCCATGTATTTCTTAACCACTTCTTCATTGGTCTTGGTATCCTTTCCAGCAAGAACCATGTGCCCTTCGCTGGAGACGAACCATTTGAACCTATCGAACCAGAAAGTGGCTGTTTCTTTCTTTTCCTCTTTTACTGTTTCTTCTTTCTCCTTCCCTGCTTCTATCTCCCTCTTCGTTTCCTCGATCGCACTTTTTGCTCCTTTTATCTTTCTTTTACATTCCTTGCTTTTGTCGTAATGAGCCTGGGCGTTCTCGTTCACGTCTTTCCTGAAATCGAGTCTAACGTTCTCCGATCGTTTTTCTTGATCCACTTGACCTTTCAGTTTTACTACTATGTACTCGTCGGAATCATTGAGTTGTAAAACATCTTTATCTTCCCTGATAGATGAGTAGATCTTTTCTCTATCACCCTCTTCGCGGGCCGTTTTCACCCGTTCTAGCAGATCTTCACATCTCTGATAGTTTTGATAGATGAGTTCAGCCTTCACTTTGTTCTCTTTTTCTTTTTCTGTAAGATTTTTTATCGCCCGCTGCTGGCTTTCCAATTTCCTTTCCAGCCTACTCTTCTCCGCGCTCTCTTCTTTTTCAGCCTCACTCTCTTCTTTTCTGAAGGCTATGTCCAATGCGTAGTTGTAACTCTCCACCACCTCTTCGTCCATATCTTTGTAGCGCTCCAGAGAAAAGGGCACAGCGTCGATCACCTCGCCCTTTTCGTCTTTGACTATGCGGGGATCTAGATCTTCTTCTTCGGCCTGCTCTCTCAGGGATCGTATCGCGGAGTACAGCTCTTCTAAAAGTTCCTGAGGTTCCTGCATGTTCTTATCGACATTCAAACGATAACATATCTCCTCAGCATATTTACCGCCTATATTCAAGTCGACCGCTAACGTCCTAACAAGATCTTTTTCTGATTTATCTAATATCTGCTTAAGATCCTCTTTATCCAACTCAAAGGGTTGGACCCTAGATGGAGGAAATTTGTATTTCCGGCCTTCCTTCAATTCCCTATGACTCCACGATTCAGACCTATATGGAACAAGTATATGCTCTTCCCCCTCCAATATGAGATTTCCCTTGCCGAAAATCTCGAAGATCAGCCTGCTCTTCCTCCTTTTTTGTAAATCAAAAGAGACCACTCTATCGAATTCGTGCTGTTCGATCCCCATTATCTTCGCGTTTCCAGTGTACTTCCTCATCAGCATAACGTAATCCCCGGGCTCCATGGGATTATCTTTATCTTCAGTTGTCAGATAAAGCCCTTTACCAGTTTTGAAGAGCAGCATCTTTGTACCCTCTCCAGGGATGTATATTCGGAAGAGGATCTCTCCCTGGTTAGGTTGATAAATCTTCTTAAGATGACCGCCTTCCAAACATTTCAACTCCCGTACGGCCGCTTTTACCTCTAATGACTCCATCTCTTCCTTCATGATAACGTCAATCCCATCCTGTCATTTATTATTTTTACCGTTGCCGGTAGTGAAAACTAGGTGAGAAAATATAACGGGGAAAAATCTTATATCCACGGATTCAATCTTGTCCTACAGGAGGCAAATCATGAGGATAAGATGGCATGGGCATGCATGTTTTGAGGTCGGTGGGGATAAAACCATAGTGACAGACCCACACGATGGTAAAAGTATAGGAATCAACCCTCCACAGGTAGAAGGAGATATAATCCTGGTTTCACACGATCATTACGATCACAACGCGGTGCGAGAGGTAGAAAAAGAAAAAAGTGCGGTGGTTAAAGAGCCTGGGGAAAGAGAGATAGACTGTATTACGATAAGAGGTATAATATCATATCACGATGAATCTGAAGGGAAAAAAAGAGGAGAAAATATAATCTACAAGTTCGAAACAAACAGTACAAAATTCTGTCATCTCGGCGATCTAGGACACATCCCGGATGAAGAGATCATAGATGAGATAGGCGATGTAGATTTTTTATTCATCCCGGTAGGCGGGAACTTTACTGTTGAGCCTGAAGAAGCTAAAGAAGTCATAGAGATGATCGAACCAAAAATTGCGGTACCGATGCATTTCAAGACGAGCGGACTCTCCCTCGATATCAAAACGCTTGAACCTTTTTTGGCCCAATATCCAGAAGAAAGTATACACAAACTGGGTATAGAATTAGATTTCATCCAAGACGATCTACCCTCTACTACTGAGATATGGGCGTTCTCACTTTGAAAAAGATCTCAATCTTCTAGGTATCCAAGTCCCTCTTCTATCCTACCTATCTCGATAGGAGTGGTCTGATCTCCTATTACGGCGCCTTTTGTATTAGCCACCATACAGGTACCTATCCACCCGGAGCCATGATTTGCTGTACCTTTACTGACAGGTACTTGAAACAGTTCCTCGATCATCTCTATCTCTTTGTCAGTAACTCTAGGATGGCACAGGATCCCTTTGTTGGTGGCTACGGCAACTGAACCGACCATCTTTACACCTGCGATAGTACCTTTTTCGACTTCTACTTCGAGTTCGGATCTGATAGTTTTTTCAGCCTTCTTTCCGATCTCAGGATGTATTAAGGCTCCGTGATCGTTAAGCAAAATGTTATTCCCTAATGCGTTTTGAAGATCAGGGATAACAGTAACCTTCACATGATCAAGAAGCTTTTCGATCTCTCTTTCTTCGATTATATCTGAAACTACAGCCCCATTAGAATTGATATCCATCAGCGCCCCGTTGACCCGTGTGCCGCCTATAGTGGTCCTTACGACAGGGGTCTCTAGGGCATCCTCAAAAATCTCTTTTCTTACAGGTGGTATGACGGTCAACTCTTCTGAAGTCGAAGAAAATACACCTATGTACGGATGTGACTCTATCGCGTGTTTCTTAAGCATAGATCACTCTCTCGGGATGGAAACCTCGACTATCCCATCTTCAAACTTTATGGCCTTGACCTTTATCTTAGATGGCGGCTTCTTTATCCCTCTCGACCATATCTCTTCGTTGGTACTCGAGTCTATCCATACATCTTCCTGAGGAACGTTCATATTGTTAGATACATGTTCTCTAACAAGCTTCATCGCACGGGAAGCTCTCTTACTGGTCGGACTGCTCTTAGCTTCCCTTAGTGGGATGTTCATGATCCTTTCTTCCGTATCAACCATAATCAATCACCAAATCAATACCATCATTACTCGTCCGTGTCGTCTCGACGCCAGTTCCTTCTCTTCGGGTGCTGAGTGAACCTACGGTTGGTCCTCTGCATCACCCACGCCGGTACTCGTTTGTTCTGTTTCGACTTTTTTAACAATCTTCGTTTTTTTGGACCGGGTTTATTGCTCGACATTTTTATTACCTCCTTTTTATGTTGATTTCCTTCTTTTCGCCGCTGATCTTTTTCAACAATTCTTTTAAAGTCTTGTCATCTATCTTTCCCTGAGTCGCTCCTCTCTGAGCAAGAGCGAGTATCTGGGATTCTATGTTCTCCGCAAGCTGGGGTCTTGCCATCCTGACCCTTCCTAATCTTTCTCTTGCCTCCGGGGTCATGACCTTTCTAAGCATGGCTTTTTTTTGTGCCTCCATCTTTTCTTCGGCTTCTTTCCTGGACTCTTGAGATTCCTGGCTCTCCTTTATATCCTGCATCTTTTTTTTCTTTATCTTTTCCAGCTCGTCTTCATCAACCATCTTCCCACCTAGAGACATCAAATTTTAACTTATAGATATTTAGATAATTTAGGATCGTCTTTGGCCATATCCTTCATTATCTCGTGAGCAAGATTATCCAGTAAAGATTGACCTTCAGACGTTATGATCCTACCTTCTTCCGATTTTTCTATCAAGTTTTCTGATTCCAGCTGCTGTAAGCACTCTCTGATTATGGAACCTGAACCTTTTGCAACGCGATTCGGTTTGGACCCACGTCTCTGCTTCCCGCCATATTTGCCCCGCAATCTAGCTACACCTATGGGACCTTCAGTGTACACGCTCCTGAGTACCGCGGAAACTCTATCGTACCACCAGTCCGGCTGATCCGGGCCCTTTTCCTTATGGACTCCGGTCTTCACGAATCTAGCCCAATCTGGCTCTTGGATCCCGTCTTTATCCCGCAGCTCTTCGCCCAATTTTTCTATCAGCTTGTTCGGAGGTACATCATATACTGTTACCATGTTCTATTACACTCCAGATAAGTTATTACCGAGTATCCTGTGCATACTCAAGACCTATTATTAAATATTTCCCCCGAGTCGAGGGTGGGAATCGAGCGAACATATTTCGAAATCTTCGATCTTTCAGTAATAGATCTCAGCGTTCAATCGGGGTATCATGGCGCTTAGACAGGCCGTTTTGATACAATCTTTTCTTTTGACTCTGCCTCGGGTGAGTAAACCGATAGCTCCTATGTCTCCTACTTTTTCACCGAACACTATCTTCAGTCTGCTTGCTAGGGTCACTCCGTCCTTTAGTTGTCCAATCCATTCTTCTGGGATAAGAAACCCTGGTCCTTGCCCGGTCGAACTGAAATCGAATTTGTCTTTTATAACTACGTACTCTAAGGAAAAGGGTCCACCTTCCGTTTCCAAAATCCCACTCTCCACTCCTATGCCGTAATCGTATCCCTCTGGAACCTCCGCTCTTTTTCTAGCACCTTGGACTATCTCTTGGTTGAATGGTTGCTCTTTTACTACTTCCGGCTTGCTACAATCCATCTCAAAATCAAAATAATCTTGGAGCGCTTCCTTGACCGCTTCTCTTTTAACGTTATTCTCCGAACCAAGATGTATTTTTACGGGGGTCGATCTTTTCCCTATCTCGTTTATTTCACCGTCTCTTATCCTACTTGAGCTAACAGGAAGCAAGTCTTCCGCTAAAACCGGTTTGACTTCGATCAATTCGAGTGATTTTTTTCCTCTCTCTTCTCTCATACGGTTTATCTTCTCGCCTCTCTTTTTGGTTTCGTAAGAGACAACGAGGCAGTCAAAATCTTCTTCGACCGCTTTTGCGTAAGGATCGTTTATCTCGACTATAGACCAACCTTCGTAGGGGGCTAAAAACTTTTCAAGCGCTTTTTTCCTTTCGTTATAAGACATTTGCACTTCAGGTTTCCATCTATTGAGCATCTCGTCCGATACGAGACCTATGGTGGTTTCACCCCCTCCACTTTGTTCTAAAGCTTTTCTCAACAGCTTTTCGTGACCGACATGAAGATGGTCGAATGTGCCGCCAACCACTACTCTTTTACCCATTTTCCTTCACCGATCTTTCGAACAAGGTCACCAAAGGAAGGTGAAATAAGCCACTATGATCAGAACTATCAGCAATATGTAAAATATGTACTGCATCTTTTTTCTCTTTTTCATCAGTTCCTGATATTCTTCTCTGCACTTCTCTGAACAGAAGTCCTCATCTAGGGGGATCGGTTTTGCACATATCTTACAGTGTTTATGCTGCTCCATGATACCCTATAGTTGAAAAGAGATAAATTATTTTTCCATAGATGATCAAGAAAGGATCTCTAGTCTCTCCTCTATTTGAGCAAGCTGCTCTTTCGATAGCGTCTCGGGGTCGAGTGTGATAATCACTAGGGCATTTTGGACTTTGGTTGTCGTAACAAGATCATCCAAAAAAGTTACAAATTTGTCGAAGGTGTTCTTTTCAAGGAGTGTTTCAACTCCCTCTATGATAGCTGTACCTCCTTTTTTTTCTAAGAAGTTGGTGATGCTGTGTGCTATGAGGGTTAGTACCGAGGGATCAAATTCCTCTTCTTTAGAGGGATCGCCCAGTCTGTGATATTCTATTTTATCTTCATGGAGTGCGTAGTTTTCTCTTATCTTTTCCTTTTTTATCGTGGTCAAAATATATCCCATACGGTCTTTTCTCATCTCTTCTATCGCTAGACCAAAACTTTTCTTCGGTATCTCTTCTTTGACCAGATAAGCTCTACCGTTTTCTAATTCCGGTTTAATCTCGTCATCTTCATAGATGGTGTTGAGGAGCTGCCTTCCGCTTTCGATAATACTCCTTTTATCGAAGTCTACTTCCTCTTTTTTATCTTTAACCATTCTCTACTTTTAGTATAAATACTATTTACACTAATAAATCTTTTCTCATCTTCACGTCTCTACCGGTGTCCGTAAACGGCATAGAACGGCTCTTTTCTCTCGACCTTAACGAAGCCGTACCGCTCGAACTGGATCATATCACCTTTTTCGGTATCTTTGAGATTTTTTTCACCCATTCCTTTTTCCTTCGTAGCGTCGGGCCGTTCGACTTCGACGTCGAAACCTTCACAGAGCCACTGTATCTTCAGAATATCTTTGTTCTCGAAGCTGGTGATCTCACCTTTTTTTCCCTCAAGTTCGATATTGCAGAAGTTTTTGAGTCTTATCTCTTCCCCTTGGTGGTCATCCCATTCCTTTCTAGGGATGAATACGTTATTTCCAGTTCTTAACTCTCTATAACCTCTTTCCTTTTGACTCGGATGTCTCGAGATTTTAGCTTTTTCTATATCTATTTCGCCCACCAGTTCGATCTTCACCGGGTCGGGTACAAAAAAGTACCTGTTAGCTTCCTGGTCGATTATCTCCCTGTTATTCGCGTAGAGCTTTGAAGCCGGTACTTCTATATCTGTACCGGAAAGACCGAAATCTAAAATGAACTCTCTCAACGCCTCCGGCCGTATTCCTCTCCTTCTCAGCGACTGCAGCGACCAAGTCCTCGGATCATCCCAGCTTTTTATATCGCCCTCAGCCAACTTTCTTTGAAATTCACTCTTGCTCAGATCCACGTCCTTCAATCGGAGCATCCCGTAGTGTAAAAATTCCGGACTATCCCAGCCAAATATATCCCAAATGTACTCTTCCATCCTGTCCTCGATCACTAAGTCCTTTCCTCTCAATATGTGAGTCATGCCTAGAAGATGATCGTCTATGGCCCAAGAGAACTCTAAAAGAGGCCAGACCCGGTATCTGTCTCCTACTAGAGGGTGTGTTCTTTCAGAGATGCGGAATAGTACTCTATCTCTGAACGCGGGATCGGGGTACTCCATATCCGTTTTCAATCTAAGCACGGCTTCACCTTCTTCAAAACCTCCTTCGAGCATGTCTTTCCAACCTTCGAGATTATCCTCTACGCTTTTTTTACGGTGGCTGCACTCTAAACCTTTTTCTCTATTATCTCTCAGCTCTTCCGCACTGCACTCGCAGATGTAGGATTCTCCTTTCTCTATTATCTTCTCCGCATACTCGTAATAGGTCTCCATCCTGTCGGACTTGTAATATGTTTCGTGCCATTCCACGTCCAGCCATTCAAGACCTTCCTCGATCATATCGTAAGCTTCAGGTAGTAGTTTCTTCTTCTCGGAACCGATGGTATCGTCGAAGAAAAGTATCAACTTTCCGTCGTGCTTTTTAACGTACTCGTCGTTCAGAAGGATCATCCTAGCGTTGCCTATGTGAAGAGGACCTGAAGGATAAGGGGCCATCCTCATGACTACATTTTCGGCTTCAAGTTCGGGCAGTGCTTCTTCTTCCTCCTCTTCTTCATCTTCCTCAAAAAATTCGGGCATAAGTTCTTTAAGTTCCTTTTTCTGCTGAGATAAAGAAAGTTCGTTGATCTCCTGGACGGTTTCAGCTACTATTTTTTTTGTACCTGTGGGATCTTCTTTACATTCATCGGACTCGCCCATGACTTTACCCATCACGGGACCTATACTCGCTTGTCCTTCGAATTTTACTGCATTTCTCAGTGCGTATTTTCTGATGATCTCTTCTATATCATCGGTCATATTCGAAGGATAAATCGAGGATGATATATGGATTTTTGGATTGGTGGTAAAAGAAGAATAGGGTTTGGGAAGTCTCTTCACTTATTTTATAGTATACTCCGAGATCATCATTTATTCTTCGTCCTCAGATGTTTCGTCTTCTTCCTCTTCGTCCTTCTTTGATATCCCTGCCATCACTTTATCTAAATCTTTTTTACTGACTTTTTCATTTTTAAACTCATTCCTTTGTGCCTTCAATTTTTTTTCAATATCATCAAGAGTGTCACCTTTTTCAACCGATCCCTCTTCACTTATTTCGGACTCTTCTTCCTGTAGTTCATTCTCTGATTTATCAATAGTCTCTTCCTGTTCAGCCATCCCTTCTTCAATGTCTTTTGGTTCTTCTTTAGTTTCCTCTTTACCCATGGCTCGTCCTGCCATCGGACTGACTCTACTGCTTTGATCAGGTTCTCTCTCAAATTCGGATGTTTCACTTCCTGCAGATGCTTCCTCTTCTTCCACTGGTTCTTCTTCTGGTTCCTCTTCTTCCTCTGGTTCCTCTTCTTCTGGTTCCTCTTCTACCTCTGGTTCCTCTTCTTCTGGTTCCTCTTCTTCCTCTAGTTCCTCTTCTTCCTCTAGTTCCTCTTCTACCGGTTCCTCTTCTTCCTCTAGTTCCTCTTCTACCGGTTCCTCTTCTTCCTCTAGTTCCTCTTCTTCTAGTTCTTCTTCTTCTAGTTCTTCTTCTTCTAGTTCTTCTTCTTCTAGTTCTTCTTCTTCTAGTTCTTCTTCTTCTAGTTCTTCTTCTTCTAGTTCTTCTTCTTCTAG
>PWHU01000062.1 GCA_003555395.1 Thermoplasmata archaeon | reverse complement strand
TTTCAACCACATAGCCTTCTCCTCGGGGGTCGATCTTCGTCAGAAGAGCTTTTTCTTCTAAAACTTCTGTACCGAATCTTTCAGCTTGTTTTCTCCCTCTGTCCAATAACTCTTTACCGGAGATTCCATCTGGAAAACCAAAATAGTTATCGATCTTCTCCGCTTTTTCAAGAAGCTTGTTCGGCTCGTCCAGGATCACTGTTTTCAATTCAGCTCTTGAAGCGTAGATGGCTGCTGAAAGGCCAGCAGGCCCTCCTCCGATCACCACCACATCATACTCTTCACTACTCATATAGTCGTCCTCCTTCATTCTTTTCTTTTTTGTTATCACGTGTCACGGTCTAATAATTTTTGGTCAAGTTTCTTTCGAAGCATCGGAGAGTTTTTCTTTTGAAGCATCGGAAGGTTTAACCGATCTATAAATTCTTTGAGAGAAGGTTCCGGGTTTTCTTTTTCTCTAGTATACATCTTTTCTTTTATAGAGTCGAATTCTTGAACAGACAATTCGTGCACTACTATCGGATAAAAAATATCTCCTTCGTGGAAAGCGTGAAACCGTAATTCCCCTATCAACTCGTCGATGGTTTCGCTCAGTTCTCCCCAATCTTCTTCCTCCCAACCTCCTTTTTCTTCTTCGGCTTTCTTACTTAGGCGTTCGTAAGTTTTCAGGATATCCTCATGTTCGTCTTCAAGTAAGAGCGTGTCGCTCATACCTCTCTTTTGGTACCAGGGAGGAAATATCAGGTCCTCTTCCATCCCTATATGTTCTTTTAGATGGTTCAAGGCGTCGACTATGATCTTCATCCTGGTGATCCTCTCTGCAGATAATTTTCTTTTTTCTTTGAGATCATCTCTTATTTCCTCTAGCTTACCAAGTTTTCTTTTTTCTTTGATCTCATTTCCGATTTCCTCTAACATATCGAGCAGAATTTCAAACAATGTGTGATGGATCATCAGTCGTTTGACAGGATGGTCGTCTTCAAGGTCGTTGATAAGCAGAGAAAAATCTTTTCGATAAAGCTCTTTGAACAGTTTGCTGATCTTCGGTGAATCGCCTTTTTCGAGTTGGGATCCCTCCAAGTAGAGTTCTAAAGTTGCAGCATAAAAGTCGAACGGTTCGGCATCTTTGAGTTCTCTAATGGCTTCTCTTTCAGTTATAGCACCCTTATCGAATTGTTTAAGAATCTTGACCATGTTTTCGGTTTTCATGGATACCACCCCTCTATATCGTCGGCTTCCCTTTTTATCATTTCCCGATCAGTCAGTTCATCCAAGGCCGAAGGGTAAAGGATGTTGTTCTCCTTGAACACATCCTCCGAAACCGTGCCTTCAGCGAGCTCCCTTAAACTCCTATACAGGTCATCTGCGCTCATTTTAACCACTTTAATCACCATAATGTCCGTAAAGTATATAAACCTTGTCCTCTATACACCTTTTGGGATAACATGAGACGAGTCCTGATGAAAACCGGAGCTAAAGACACCAAGGCGGATATATTGGAAGAGTTGTTGAAAGAGGATCTGACCGCATTGGACCTGGCAGATATTTTGGAGATAAACGAGAGCGCCGTGAGAAGACACCTGAACGGTCTGGAATCCGACGGCCTGGTGAACAGTTATTTTAAGAAAGCATCAAAAGGCCGGCCGAAAAAATATTTTTTTCTCTCTGAAGAAGGGAAAAAGATGTTCCCCGAGCAGAGCGAACTGTTGTTAGGTCTGCTGATCAAAGAGATGAGATATGTGTGTAGCGAAGATAAGATGAACGATATATCAGATGATATGGTGGAGGAGCTCAAAGAATTCTTTCCTGACGTGAAAGGCGAAGATGACTTCGAAAGGAAGATAGAGGATATAGTCGACAGTTTCGATGACTTAGGTTTTTATTGTTCTTATTCTAAGCAAAACGGCAGTTACACCATAGAATACAAAAATTGCGCTTTCGGGAACCTTCCGAAAGAGCAGGCATCTTGGCTGTGCGAGATACATCAAAGATTATTTCATGAGCTTATCGGTGACCTGAAGATCGAGAAAAAAAAGTCCATGTTGAAAGGAGATAAGATATGTGTACAGAAGATAGGTAAGAAAAGATGAAAAGAAGAAATGATGTGATATAATAGATCTGAATGAGATAAGCATGGACGAAGAGAAGTTCAGCCCGGATAGATATATACAGCAAGAAGAAGTGCAAGTGGTCCTACTCGCCTTTGCACCTGGTCAAGGTCTGAAATAACACACCACACCGGTAGATGTTTTCTTCCACGTGATCGAAGGGACAGCAGAGATACAGGTGGGTGAAGAGATCAGAGAGATACCCGAGAGGAATATCGTTTTGAGCCCGAAGAACATACCACATAACTCAGAAATACCTATGAAGAGAACACTAAAATTTTGGTCGTCAAAACACCTAATCCCACACGATAGCTACAGTCCTGATTCGCAAAAGATTTTTATCCTTTGAATCGATACCTAGAGACGTAAAGAGGGATAAGATGAAAGTGAGATGGTTGGGCAACGCCGCGGTGGAGATCTTCGACGAGAAGCACATATTGATCGATCCAAATTTTACCGTAGAACCAGAAAAGGAAGCGGACATTGTGCTTTTGACCCACGAGCACGACGACCATTTTAGAGAGAAAAATTACCGGTCTTTTGGTGAAGAAGCAAAACTTTACGCACCCGAGACGTCTTTGAAAAAATTCGATGTGGATGGAAAGGCGGTAGAACCTGGCGATAAAATAGAGAAGATAAAGGTGCTTGACTGCGACTGCTATGGTTCTGACGAATCAGTCAGCTACTTTTACAAAGGTGTCCTTCACTCTGGAGATTCCGCCTTTTTCCCTGATGTCGAAGGTGTAAAGTTGATATTCACCGCTTGTTTCACCGATTATTATGAAGATTATATCTCGGCGTTCAAAAGGTTGAAACCGGAACTCGTGGTACCTTTTCATTACGACCCCGACGAAGAGATAGATGATGCCGAGGGTTTGAAGAAAAGGATGGACCAGGAAGGAGTGCCTAACAAGCTCTTAGGATCCGGAGGATCCATAAATATATGAAACAGTATACTTGGGATTCAAAAACTATATAAATATAGTGATAGCCTGTTACACAACTGCAATATGATTACATGAATAAAAATCTTTTGTTTTAGAAGTAGGGGTAGGCCAGACCAAAGCTTTTTTGGTCTGGCTTCATTCCCTATCTATGACAAAAAC
>PWHU01000038.1 GCA_003555395.1 Thermoplasmata archaeon | reverse complement strand
GTCGCAGAATCGACCGGTTCGACCCAAGCGTCGAAGCCCAAGTCCTGAATATTCGAAGCCAAGTATCCTGCTAGATCGAGTCTCCAGTCTTCAACTCTCCCTACTATCTTGATCTCTATCTGGTGTTCTTCGCCGTCTGGCGGGTTGTAGAACCAACCGTCGTCCATAGAACCGCTAACGTCTCCGAATGCCACTTCTGTCTGTATCTCCAGCATCGCATCCTCTACAATCTCTTCTACCTTTGTCCAATCACCATCCGGGCTCATACCATAATTCTCTTCGATCGATTCAACGAAACGCTCCCGCCAAACATCTAGATGTGCAGACATGAATCCATATCTCGGGTCGCCGAAACCGTCTAAAAGTTCCTCTATCATCTTTTCCCTGTTCAAGTGTTGCATCGCGAACCTTATGTCGTTGTGTGCGAACGGATTGACTGTCCATTCTCCATCAACGTCGTTCGCCAGCCACTGAACTTCTTCCGGCTCGTCTATCCATCCCTGGACTATCGCGTCTTCCATCTCTGGTGTTCCTTTACCTTCGTGGGCCGGGTTCAAGAACAGATTGTTATAACTAGATAAGGTAGTCCAAGTTTCCAAACCCATACGCCATTCTTCTCGAAGACCCATATAAACCGGACCATCTATCGAGTGCATAAACAGATCGTAGTCACCATCGTAGACTGCTCCTACACCTGCCTCCATATCCGATTCTACAGCGACTTCTATGGAATTCACCGGAACGCCTTCTTGCCCCTCTATAGTTTCCGAGCCGATCACTGACAATCCACCGAGCACTAAACAAACAACCATACATATGGTAAATATGTTGTTACCCTTCATGATTTAAACCTCCTGAAGAGAATAATTTAAATGTATTTAAATCTGATTGTTTCAATCCTTAACAAATCGTCCAAAAATGGAAATCCTTTTTCAAATACTGCCAAAAAAAGTTTTCACTCACTTTTCTCAAGATGCTCTAAATACAGTTTCCAATAGAATACCATCATCTCTAGATTATCTCTTTTCCTGCCGAATTCAGCTTTCATGAGATGATCTAAAAGTTTTGCTCTTCGTTCTCGACCTATATCGTCTGAAAGTAGCTTCTCATCGGCCTCTTTTATGCCCCGCTTTATCCTGCCGCCCAATTTTTCGGCAAGGCTATCTCTTATCCTACCTATCAGACTGTCCACTCTCTCCAACTCTTCCGCACCCTCGGCCTCTTCAAACAAGCTCTGCTCTTCCCCGATATCTAGGCCGGATTCTTCAACGTACTCCATCCTTATCTTTATGGAGTGAAGGTGTTTTTCGATCTCGGAGTCCTTTTCATCCAAGGAATTGACGAACTCGTATATCCTTCCAAAAATTTCCAGTGCGCCTCTATGATCCGATATATTCAGTCGACTTTCGATCTCTTTGGTGAATACGTCTATCCAATTATCACTCCATGATCCTATACCGATGTCGTCTTTCGCCTCTCGTAATCCTTCGATCTCGGACCTCAACTCGTTCTCCAGCTTCTCAAGTAGTTCTTCTTCACCTTCTTCCAACACATCGATGACCGCCTCGTATTCCTTCTCTTTTATCTTGACCACCGCGTCTTTAAGATGATGTTTGCCTATCTTTACATCGATACCGCTTTCCTCCACCAGTGTGTGCAGTTCCTTTAGATCACCTATCTTATCCTTTAGGTAAGATGTAGGGTCTTCCATCTCAGAGACCTTTTCTCTCTCGAAGTCACCTTCCTCGAGTTCTTCTTTAAGTCCTAATAAGAGTTTCTTTGCCAGACCGTACATATCCAGTTTGGTGGATTTTTTGTAACGTGCTAATTCTTCTTCATAACTTCCAGCTTCTATCAACTCTTTATCATCCAATTCATCTATCTTACTCTCGATCTCATCTATCAAGTCGGCTATCTCCTGTAGGTCTTCTCCGGTGTCATGAGCTTTTCTTATCAGGTCCGCCGCTTCGTCGGCCGTGTCCTCTTTTCTAGTCTTGTTAGCTTCCTTCAGGTATCTCTTCAATTTTCCTAAGCCTAGATCGCTTCCTCTGAGATCGACCAATTTCTGTTTCGTTTTATCAAACATCTTGTCCAGATCTGCAGCCAATTCTTTCTTCTCCAATTCACGTTCGATATCTTTCAGCTCTTCTTTTAAAGCCGCACATCCTTCTAGGGCGGCCTCGTGATCGCCGTCTTCAGACTTCTCTCTGAGCTCTCCTAACTTATCTTCCCACTCGGACTCATCGATTTCGTCAGATAAAGCTTCTACCTTGTTTTCTATCTCCGAGATCTTAGGCTTGAATTCTAAAAGGTGAGCTCCCTTTTCTTTGAGCTCCTCCAAACCTTCTAAAGTCTCTTGGTCGGGAGAATCCGTTCTCTTCTTCAAACTCTCGAACTCATCTAGGAACTCCTCGGTAAACACCTCGACTTCTTTGTCTTCTCCGGCTTCCAAAATCTCTTCGATTTTCTCTACAGCTTCCGATACCTTTTCTTCCAATCTGTTCGCGAGTTCCTCTATCTCTTCTTCTATCTGCTTGGCGGCATCGTCAAATTCGATAACGGAATCCTCGTACTTTCCTTCTTTGCAGTGTTCTTTACCTTGTTCCATGATGGCTTCGATATCTTCTATATCGATATCAAAAAGCTCTTCGTACTGTTCAAGCTCAAGTTTTCTGGACTTCGCCTCTTCTAAGCAATCCGAGACCTTCTGGATCACGTCTTCGTGGAGCACGTACTCCTCAAGGACTTTGACACCCTCGTTTATCATCCCTTTATCTCTGATATCCTTGGCCTTGGCTATCGAATCATCGACACCGATCAACTCGATGATCTCTTCAGATATGACTTCTTTGAGTTCTTCGACTTCGTCTAACCTTTCGTTTACAACATCTTTTCTACCCTTTTGCTTTTCCAATCTTTCCTTCTCCCACTCTAAAGCATATGATATGTTGTTGATCCATCTTTTGACTTCTTTGTATTCGCCTTCTTTACTGAGTTCTATAGCCTCTTTTAGGTCGCTTTTGCTCCTTTCGACCAGTTCTGACCTTCGCTCCACATCCGCTTCATCTTCATCATCTTTCATCTCTTCATCTTTAAGGGCTTTCAGCCGTTCCTTTATATCGGTTAGTTGTGAGTCCACCTCTGATATCACCGGTGCCTTCTCTATCACTCCTTCGAGTTTTTCTAGAGCTTCGTCGCTTTCGGAGAGTTCCTTCTTTTTTATCGCCTC
>PWHU01000088.1 GCA_003555395.1 Thermoplasmata archaeon | reverse complement strand
TCGATATCTGACATCTTTAGCTCCCTATCAAGACGAAACGGCTTCGCTTATCCTTTGTTTGACGAACTCTTCTTCGAGCTGGCTCAAAAATCTACCGAGCCTTGGGCCCTTATCTTTTCCCAATAATATCTTGTAAAATGAGCGAAAAGCTTTACCTTTGTTTATACCGGTTTCATCTGCATTTTCGTGTACTAGTCGATGCAGATCCTCTCCTTTCCATCCACATCCTTCTAAACTTTTCAGGTAGGACTCCAAGAAAGTCTTTTCGTCTTCGTCCAGATCAACAGGAGGGAGTTCTTTCTTAAGCGAAAACTTCACCATGTCAGGAGCGTGATTTTCAAGCCAGAATTTGACTTTATCGGCACGTTCCTCGAACCTTTCGTGATCTTCCTTTCTGTCCTCTTGGATCTGTCCCGTATTCAATGCTACATCCCATATGGCGTCTCTATCCTCATATATCTGCACTAGATTTACAAGATGCCTGTAAGGTATCCTCTGCGGCTTTTTTTCCGGTACTTTTTCGACTTGAGAGAGTTCATATGTCCGTGATCTGTCTTCATCGCCACCTTCAAAATATATATCTTCAGTATGATCGTATTCATCCACCAGGTCCAAGATCCCGAGGCCCGGGTCGAAGTCTATATGGGTCTTGGGCTTACTGTTCATGATCAGGAATCTCAGAACTTCGGGACAAACCATCTTTAACATATCTTCGGTCTTGATGGCGACGCCTGTAGAAGAAGACATGGGTCCTTCGCCTTTCAGCTGTATCCACTCGTAAACAACGTGGTGCGGCGGTTCTGAACCTAGTATCTCTTTTATTATCCTTTTTCCCGTATCCCAAGATCCCCCTGACGCGAAATGGTCCTTTCCGAAGGGTTCGCAATCTATGCCGAGAATCCACCATCTGGCGGGCCAATCGCCCCTCCAGGCCAACTTGCCTTCTGCCTTCCGGATGTCCGCCTTACCTGCATAGCCGCATCCACAATCATATATGACGTAAGGGTCGTCAAAACCTGTTACCGCTGTATTTCCTATCTCTCCACATCTCGAGCATATCGGATTGTAAGGGAACCAATCATCGTCGAGCTCTCTACCAGTTTCTTCCTCTATTATTTTTGCTACCTTGTCTCTATTTTCTATCATGCGCCTGGTAGCATCCTCGTAATCTCCCTTAGCGTACATCTCGTGGGCATATTTCACTTTTAGATCTACGCCCAGTTCGTCTAAAGATTCTAAGAAAGGCTCCATGAAGTGCTCCGCATAATTGTCGTGTTCACCACAGATGCAAGGTATCTCACTCAGGGGTTTTCCAATTTGGTCTACGTAAGAATCATCCAAAAAGGGATAAGACCTTCTTAAGGGATCGAAGGAATCCACTATCAATATGAGGTCGCCGTCAGAGGCTCTAGATATGGCCTCTCCGGTCAACACCTCTCTTATATGGCCGAGGTGGATAGGGCCAGAAGGTGCTTCTCCCGTGGCGATAAGTGGTTTCTTTGAATCTATCTTTTCCGCTTCGACGTCGGCCCAATGCATCTCTATGACCTTCAACCTATTATATGTGCTCTTATCACCGCGCGCAGAGGGACACCCAAAACGTCGTCACGGCCGTTCTTGTTCACCGTGACGGTACAAAGAACGACTTCGGCTCCTTTTTCTTCAAGGTCGCTTACGGCGCCTCTTATGGTCTCGCCGGTGTTTATAACGTCGTCCACTATCACGACTTTTTTGTCCGTAACTCCCGCATAATTAGATGCCAGAGATCCTCCCACGGTCTTGTCCTCACCTTGTGGCGGTCGGTAAACCGCGAGTTCTTTTCCAAGTTGATCGGAGACCATCACCGCCGGCGGTATACCATTGATGGCGATGCCAACTATCGTCTCGAAATCGGTCTCTATCCTTGCAGTCTCTTCCATTATGACATCTGAAAAAAGGCCCGCTAAAAGACCCAATCTTCTTCCATAGACCCCTACCGATCTCCATCCTATCTTCACGTCTGTGGGTGGTTTTTCCTCTTTTATATCCCGGGTCAATAGCCACGTCACGGTGTCCGGTGATATATTGAGCTCGTTAGCTATATCTTTCTCTGTGAGCCCCTTCTCTTTATACTCTATCGCTTCTTTGACCAACTCATCTATCCCTGTCATCTTCTCACGCGGCACCTAAATCGTACACTGATTATTTAACTTTACTGTGTTCTCCTTGAATGTGGAATTCTAACGGCATAAAAAATAAGAAGGGCCTTTAGAATCGCCATCCATGAAGATAAGTATACTAGGGACGGGATATGTAGGTCTGGTGAGCGGCGTCGGCTTCGCAGATCACGGCCACGAAGTTATCTGTGTCGATATAGACGAGGCTAAAGTAGAAGCTATAAACCGAGGCGAACCACCGATATACGAAGAAGGTCTGGGGGAACTGCTCGAGAAGGTGGTGAGCACGGGGTTATTATCCGCAACCACTGATACGGAGAAGGCGGTCGACGAAAGCGATATCACCTTCATCTGTGTAGGTACCCCTTCAAAAGAAGACGGCAGTATAGATACTTCCGCTGTGGAACGTGGGGCGTCGGACATTTCTGGTGCTTTAGATAAAAAGGACGGTTATCACGTGGTGGTGGTAAAAAGCACAGTGGTCCCTGGAACCACAGACGGTATCGTGAGGGAAATACTGAGTTCGCGAGGTAAAAAGGTCGGAAAAGATTTCGGTCTCGGGATGAATCCGGAATTTTTGAGAGAAGGCGTCGCGTTGAAAGATTTCTTGAACCCCGATAGGATAGTGATCGGAGGTCGGGACGAAAGGAGCAGAGACGTTATGAAGCGTGTTTATGAGACTTTCGATGCGCCTAAACTGATAACGGATATAAGGACCGCCGAGATGATAAAATACACTTCGAACTCGCTTTTAGCTGCTAAGATCTCCTTCGCCAACGAGATGTCTAGGATATGTGAGGCTATAGGTGTCGACGTTTACGACGTCATGGACGGCGTCGGGCTGGATCACAGGATCAACAGGGATTTTTTGAACGCTGGCCCCGGATTCGGAGGGAGCTGCTTTCCAAAGGACGTGAAGGCGGTCAAGAATCTAGCCAACGAAAGAGGAGTAAAAACCGAACTGCTTGATTCCGTCTTATCTATCAACAGGGAGCAGCCAGTCCACACCGTCGATATACTGGAAAAAGAGTTGGGCGATCTTAAAGGTAAACGTGTTGCTTTACTGGGGCTGACATTTAAAGGCGGGA
>PWHU01000048.1 GCA_003555395.1 Thermoplasmata archaeon | reverse complement strand
GGTGTTCGAAGGTGTTTTCGTAAAAAGTTTTGTTCCCATAGTATGCAAGATCGCCGAGATACTGACTCGGGTACAACTTTCCATCTTTTGAAATGGCCAAACAGCCGCTCTGATCCGCTCCTGCACCCATCACTACACCTTCCTCAAAATCAAGGTGTTCGGGTACGTAGCCTCTCGACCTTCTTATGAAGGATAGATCCTTTCCGTGAGCCCTTATCAACGAATCGTCTATCCTGTTAGCTATCTTCCTATCGTGTAAGAAGAAGCAGTCGGCGTTCAATCCGAAGGCTTTCTTATCCTCTATTATCATCGGCTCTCCAGAGCGATTAGCACTTGTCATCACAAGAGCATCCGTATCTAACTTTTCGAACATCAGGTGGTGCATACCTGTATAAGGAAGCATTATGCCTATGGTCGGCAGGTCTGGAGCCGCAAGATCCATAAGATTTTTCTTTTTTTTCTTGTCAAACAGCATTATCGGTCGTCTTGGACCGGTGAAGACATCTTTACGCTCTATGTGTGCGTACTGGGAAGCGCTCTGGAGATCTCGGAACATTATAGCGAAAGGTTTTTCTTCCCTGGAGAACCTATCCCTCAGTTCAGGTATTTCCTCAAGCCTACAAGCTATATGCATCCCTCCCCAACTTTTTACTACGGCTATTTTACCTTCCTCGATGAATTCACAAAACTCTTCTATACCGCCTATCTTCTTTTTGTTTTCATCATATAACGTATAGGTCGGCCCGCATTTTGGACATGAAGTCGTTTGAGAATGAAATCTCCTGTCCATGGGATCCTGATATTCTTCTAAACAATCTTCACACATGGGAAAGGGCTTCATAGTGGTCTTATCTCTATCGTAGGGTAAGGAGTAGATTGCGGAGTATCTTGCACCGCAGTTAGCGCAGTTAGTGAACGCATAGTCTTTCCTCCTATCCCTGGGATCTTTCATCTCCTCTATGCAGTCATCACAGAGAGCCGTATCGACCGGTATGGTAGAGGAAACTCTTTCACCGGCTGAGCTCTCCACTATCTGAAAATTTTCTCTAGATACATCATGATCGAACTTTTCGATCTCATCTATCTCGGCTAGAGGAGGAAGCTCTTCTTTCAGCCGTTCTAAAAATTTTTTCGCGTTTCGGTCTATCACAACTTCTACTTCGCTGCCCTTGTTCTTCACGTATCCCTTCAATCCAAGTTCATTGGCCACTCTGTATACCGTTGGCCTGAATCCCACACCTTGGACCGTACCCTTCAGGATCAGCTTCATGCTCAGTGATTACGGGAGTCGGTTTTTATATTTACCTATCAAAAAGACTATTTAACTTCGTTCTTTTCTCTTTTCGATGATATTTGGAATCGACGAGGCGGGAAGAGGTCCAGTCATGGGACCGATGGTGGTAGCGGGCGTGAAAGTTCAGGACGACGGAAAGCTTATAGAGATGAAGGTCAAGGATTCTAAAAAGTTGAGCTCCTCTCGTAGAGAGGAATTGGAAGAAAAGATTAAAAACAGCTGCGAATACACCTTGAGAGTGGTTTCCGCCGAAGAGATAGACACGTTGAGAGGATCGATGACACTGAACGATCTAGAGGCTTATCTGTTCGCTAACGTGATCGAAGAGATGTGCGAGGGAGATGAGACCTGTTACGTAGATTCGGCTTCGGCCGATGAAAAAAAATTCAAAAAGATGTTAGAGGGCAACCTGAAAAAACGGTATTCCATCGTTTCAGAGCACGGTGCCGACGACGAATATCCTGTGGTTTCCGCCGCATCCATACTTGCAAAGGTGGAGAGAGATAGAAAAGTGAAAGAGATCTCGGAAGATTTGGGGGAAGATATAGGGAGCGGTTATCCTTCTGATGCGAAAACACGAGATTTCTTACAGGATTGGATAAGCGAGAATGGCACCCTTCCCCCATACACTAGAAAGAGCTGGGAGACCGCTAGAGACCTGATGAATAAGTTCAAAAACAGTTCGTTGGATGATTTTTGAGGGACAAAAGTTTTTTATCCGAACAACTTATTTGCTCCGAGAGGAAAAAATGTCAGATGAACTGGCCAAAGAAAGAGAGGTTATCGAGGAATTGATAGATAAATTCAAGGATAAGGTAGAAAACGACGATTCTATCAAAAAGGAGATGAAAGACTTCGATAGAGACATCAGGATCGATCTCGATTCTGGAAATTATTACGAGCTGACTTTGAAAGATGCAGAATTCAGCGAAATAGAGATGGGTGAAGGTGAAGCTACAAACGAGGCAGACATAATATTCTCTTCCGATGTAGATACATTGAAAAGTCTCTTGAACGAAGAGATGGGCGTGATGCAGGCATATGCGAGGAACAAGATCAAGGTCGATGCGTCGCTGACCGATATGTTGAAATTCAAAAGCTTGATGTGATCGAAGATCAGCTGTAAAGATTTGCCTTCTCAGGAGGATGCTTCATGAACTCTCTGAGAAGAGTGGTCGCATAAGTTCCCTTGTTCAAACCTACATCGATCTTTAGTGCATCTCCCTGCAGATCCCAACTTAAATCCTTCGCCGGAGCGAACACGCTCCTTCGTGTACCAGTAGAAGAAATCGATGATATCTTAGGTATGATGAAATCATCTTTTCTTACGGACTCTTCCTCCACGATTTTTCTCTCTATCTCTCCCTGCTCGCCTTCTGAAAACTCCGAGTTATGGCCGTAAAGCGGAGCGCTCACATAAGCTTTACCTTCTCTTACCATGGAAGAAGCTTTTTGAAGATTCCTCTCGTGAACTATCACTTTGGTATCTTTGTTGGGTAAGCCTTCTCTATCAGTGGGCAATACCACGTCTCCTATAAGAACGTCGTTCAACGGCAGACCCTTTTTCAATCGTAGCGAGACCATCCTATTGAAAAGATAGGATTGGTAAGCATGAACGAACATCATGAGAAGGTTGTGGGGCAGAGTTTTCAGGGCCGAAACGTAGGCCCCCGGATTATCTTTCAGATGTTTGATCATCCCCCTCTCAAATGTTAGTATCGACGGATATATATCCAAGGCCTCTTCGAAATCCCATGTATCCTCCAAAAGTTTTCTCGCCTCGTAACATTCATCGTTTTCGCTTTTTTGCGGATGGGCGATATAAGTTTTAACGGCGCCTTCAAAATCACCCTTTGTTATCTTCTTACCGACTATATGGGTGATAGGTCTCATGGTCCCGAAACGCTGTACACCGAACCAGTTCGGAAAGCCCCTTTCTTCTTTGATCTTTTGACCCGTTC
>PWHU01000110.1 GCA_003555395.1 Thermoplasmata archaeon | reverse complement strand
TCTTTCAGGGCTTTCTCTCATATACCTCTCGTCTTTTCATACCATTTTCTTATCTCGTAATCGGAGACCTTTTTCTTTTTCTTCTTATCTTCGTTCTTCACTCCTAAATTGTGCTCATAGGCCCATCTTTCGATTATTTTTCTATGGCTCTCTTTCCCTTCGAACTCACGGATATTTACTCCTCTAGAATTTATAGTCGCGTCGAAGGCCGCTTTGAACTCTGGACCTTTATAGACAAGATTGCTGCTGCCCAGATCGAACTTTTCCTTTATCTCGTCTCTAAAATACAGATTTAATCTATCTTTTGTGGTTATCACACCTTCACTGGAGAATGAGATGTTAGGTAAAACGTTCAACCCTTTGGAAAGTATCCAATAGACAGATTCGTCGCCTTCGAGCAGGAATCCTTTATACAAAGTATCTTCTTCCACCAACTCGTCCAATACCTTCCTGATCTCGTTCATCCTAAAGTCTTTTCCCAGATAGGAGGATAATTTTTCTGCG
Source organism: Thermoplasmata archaeon (assembly GCA_003555395.1). Lineage (GTDB taxonomy): Archaea > Thermoplasmatota > Thermoplasmata > Halarchaeoplasmatales > Halarchaeoplasmataceae > Natronoplasma. Next base: position 13,832 of record PWHU01000110.1, on the reverse strand, counting down.
GTGAAAACACCGAAATTATCGAAGGCCCATCTAACGACTTCTTTCTTCGCCTCCCATGGATCCAGGTGTGAAGTGAAATCTGAAGTTGATATATATCTATCGTTATGGTCTCGAACCACGAATAAACCTTCGTATAAACTATCGAGTATCTCTTTGGTCTTGATCCTGCTGTAAGGTGACAGATAATAGATAGTTCTTTTTGGGGTAGGAGATTTTCTTTCGATTATATCAAGAACGGTCTCCATTGAATTGGATAGTCGAACATCTTTAGCGTTCCTGTATGTAGCTATTTGTTCAGGCTGTGCATACATATGATAGGGTGGTATCATCTTGCCGGCATGCACCTTTCCTCTTTTGTACATCCATTCCAAAGAAAAGAATTCATCCACGCGGGTCCTCAATTCAAAATCTGACCTTGCCCCTTTCAACTCTTTGATGGCTTCTTTTGGATCACTATATTTATCTCCATCCAACCTCTGCTTTTGGAATACGTAGGACCTTATCTGTTCTTCTTTGAACACTTCTTCTATCACGTTTCCCTTGACCAACATACCCTGGATCTTTTTGTAACCGTTTTCAAGGAATACAGAAAGAGCATCTTCAGATATATCAGAAACGGGAGCGTTCTGATAATTTTTGATCCTTACTATATCGTAACCTTCCAACCGATGATAGTCCATCATCTTGTCCACTGCTTTCAACACTTCAGGAAGCATGGATTCTTCGTCTACATCAAGATGACGTATCTCGATACATCCGCTCATCTTCCATTTCTCTATTCCGCCGACGATTTCTCCCTTTTTGATCAAGGGGTATACCCAGTCGTCTCCATACCTGCGATAGATCTCCGCCCACAGCGGTCTAGCGTACGGATCTTTTTTGGAAAGGACACGCATTTTGTCGTATTCTCCGCCTTTGACCTTCTGCAGTCTATTTATCTCTTCAGAAAGGATATACATCTCCCTTTCAGAGGCACCAACTTTCAGTTTTTTAACCTCTTCCTTGTGCACCAACTGTGATAAAAGATCTCTGATATCTTTACCATGAAAACCGGTATAATATCTGATATTAGAAAAAGATGCGGGTCCGCTGCCTTTCAGGTAGCCTTTTATGATACTCTTTTTTGCTTCTTTTTCGGGGAGTGCATCTACTTCCAATATCTTATACCTGTTTCTAGACGACCATCCGTCCTCGCCGGTGAACTCTCTTCTGATGTAAAGATTATAGTCCAATTTTTTGACTATCTCTTTTATCCTATCGTTTTTCAAGTCACTCTTACTTTTGAGTTCACGTATCGTTCTAGCTCTCCGTTCTTCGATGAGTTTTAAAACGTTTTTCTCTTCTTCTTCAAGTTCTTCGGTCCTATAGGCTCCTACGAACATGGGAAGTTCTTCCCGGAGTGCGTATCTCACGCGCCCTCTAACGAACCTCCCCTCTACGATCTCTCCCTTCTCTCTCAACTCTTTCCATCGCTCTAAAGAAAAATCTGATACTCTTTGGTACACGTCATAGGGTGTTCCTGCCTCCATGAATAGTTCGAAATAATCTTGGATAGAGCCGACGTCGCTGAACTGTTTTTTTGCCCTATACTCGCTGGCTTTATCCTCCGAAACGTGTTCTCCGCCGGGAAAACGCAGTTCATGATAATCCTCTTTCAGCATGTACTGCTCTCCTTCTCCCACAACGAGCCTACCGGAGACGAGAGAGTTCTGTTCCACCAAATTATTCAGGGCCTTCAAAGCTATATCTTCCGGTATGTCCAGAGCGTGAGCTATCTCTTCTAGGCTTCTCGGAGCTTCGTATCGAAGGTGATCTATGATGACCTCTTCAACTGATCTCAACTTCCTGTCTTTCTTATCCAGCAGAGCATATCTATAGTTTCCATCTTCATCTACCGCAACCCTGCTTACCAGGCGCTTGCGTTCAAGATCTCTCACAATTTCCTTCACATCTTTTAGTCTTAGGTCAACATCTTCGAAAAGCTCTTGAACAGTCATATCTTTTTTATTCAGTAGCTCGATTATCGGGCTGCTGCCGTGGGGCTGCTCGCCCTGATCGAGGGATAACAAAAACTTTTCAAGGTCTTTGGAGTCGATATACTTTGTTCCGTCGACCCAGAGCGATCGTATCTTCCCGTCGTTTAACAGTTCATCTCCCCAACTCCTGACCTGCTCGAATGATCTTTCGGTACGGGTGAAAACGTTATTTCCCCTTTCCTTGAAAACGTGTATGGGCTGTAACTTTTTTATCACCTCTAACATCTCGTCTTTACTATCAAAGTCCGGCTTTTTTTCCCTATAATGATCGTTAACCACGTCCCTATCGAACTTGAACTTCTCTATCTCCTCTTCCGGTATGACCTGTTCTAAAACTTTTTGATGGTACTGTCTCAAAAGGCTGCTCCTGTCCTCCATCATTATGACGTCAGAGATACCCGCCATTAGAACGCTATGGGTAAAAGGAGATGGTGTATCGGAGTAATCAGCGGTCGTAACAGAGATATCTCCACTTTCTATATCTTTAAGCACCTTTTTAGCTTTGTCAAGATTTAAGACTTGGTAAAGTATCTCGTTAAAAGTTTCCTTCACTATAGGAAAGTCCTGGTCATGTTGTAATCTCTCTAGTATCTTTTTAGAGCGTATCTTTTGGTTGGAGATCGAGATCTCTCTTCCCTTGTAATTCCGAAGAAGCATCAATGCTCTCTGGGCGCAGTGTCTGAACCTCTGCTCGAACAATTCAGTGTTCCTGATACACCTTTTCAATATGGTTTCGATATTTTCGTGAGATAGCAGATCATCGATATCATCCAATGGTATCTTCTTTCCAGTGGTGATCATGAAGTTATCGTCATTGATAGAAACATTTGCGTTGCAGTTGAATTTTTTAGAGATCTTGTATGCATAAGCCCTTGAAAGTGCATCGTTGGTTTCCCTTCCAAAGCATGCGTGGAATATTATGTTATAGTTCCCGTCGTGGCCTATGTGTCCTTCTATCACTATTTTTTTATCTGTTGGTAATTCTTCAAGAACAGCTAACTGCTCTTTGAAATAACTTATTATGGTCTGGGCGGACCCCTCATCTATCCGGTAATTTACTTTCAACCATTTTATGACATCTTCTTCTTTCTCTTCATCTATCTTTTTGAACAATTTTCTTCTGAATTCTCCTATTCCTACTGAAAGGTCATAACTCCTTGGAAGCATCTCCCCACTCCAGCTTGGAACCGTAGGTTTTTTACCCGCGGCATCTTTAACAAATACTTTAGTACCTCTTGTGTGCATGAATTCGTAGGAATGACTTCCGAGTATGAAAACGTCTCCTTTAGAGAGTCTTTCCACGAATTTTTCTGAAAGCGTACCGAGAGGTACCGCTTTTTCAGAATATACTTGATAGCTGGAGTCTGAAGGTATGGTACCAACATTCATGTAATACAACATCTGTACTCCGCCCTTCTTGCCGAAGACACCTTCCTCTTCGTTGTACCATATCTTGGGATAAACGTTCTCGAATTCACCAGCGGCCAGATATTTCAATACGCTGAAGTAATCCTCTTGAGGCAAGTTATTGTAACAGTAGGACCTTTTTATCATCTCATAGGCCTCTTCGACCTCCCAGCGGTGTTCTATGCTCATACCGATGATCGCTTGAGAAAGAACGTCTAGATTGTTTTCTGGTATCGAAACCCGATCTATATCGTGCTGATAGGCCTTTCTCGTTATGACTGAACATTCTACTAGATCGTCTTTATCGAAAACTATCATCCGCCCCTTTGAAGTCTCTCCTATAGAATGACCCGCTCTTCCCACTCTCTGTAGACCTTTAGCCACGCTCTTGGGCGAATTTACCTGGACTACCATGTCGATATAACCTATATCGATACCCAGTTCCAGCGAGGTGGAAGAGACCACTGAGCGCAATTTTCCGGTTTTCAATCCATCCTCTACATCGAGTCTGGTCTCTTTGCTCAAACTCCCATGATGAGCAGCCACATCATCTATACCTCTGTCTTTTAGCTTGTATGCTACGTTTTCAGCTCCGCTGCGCGTGTTCGTAAATATCAACGTGGTTCTGTGTTTCTGTACCATCTCCGTAAGTGTGTCGTACATACGAGAGTTGACAACTTCGTAAGGCAGGAGTGTCATATCGTCAACAGGAGACATCACGGAAAGATCTAGATTCTTTTCTCCTGCTACTTCTATCACTTTGACTGGTCTAGGTTCGCCGTTCTCGTATCCCCCTAGGAATTTAGCTATTTCCTCTATAGGAGCCTGCGTAGCTGAAAGACCGATCCTGGTCATCTCTCCTTTTATATGTTCTTCGAGCCGTTCTGTATTCAGCGAGAGATAAACACCTCTTTTGGAAGAAGAGATCTCGTGTATCTCATCGTTTATAAAGTATTGAACGTCATCAAATTTTTTCCTGAACTGAGGTGATGAAAGTGCTAGGGCCAAACTTTCAGGAGTCGTTATAAATATGTGCGGAGGGGTTTTTGCCATCTTCCTTCTTTCGTTCTGCGAAGTATCTCCTGATCTGATGGCAGTTCTTATCTCAGGGATCTTCACGTCCTTCTCTTGAGCCGATTCCTTTAACTCCGCTAGGGGTTTCTCTAAGTTCTTGTGTATGTCGTTGGCTAGAGCTTTCAGTGGAGAAACGTAAACGCAGTAGATCTTGTCCTCTAACTCCCCTTTCTTATCCAATTTGAAGAGTTCGTTTATTATGGAAAGGAAGGCGGTCAATGTCTTACCGGAACCGGTCGGTGAAGAAACCAGCACGTTCTCTCTTTCGTGGATAAGAGGTATGGCATAACTCTGCGGTTCCGTCATATCATCGAACTTGTCATCGAACCACTCCGCGATTAGAGGTTCCATCAACCGGAGGACTTCTTCTTTGTCCTTCTTTTCTTCTGCTCTCTTCACTTTCTCTAGCCTTCCTGACTGGACTCTGTCGAATCTCTGACAACGGGGGACAAGTTTAATAAACTTTTGGATGGAATCGAAGTGAACACGTAAAGGATCTAGAGAAATGATCAAAAGAAAAGAAGAAAGGTTTTTAGCTTTTCTTGAACACTCATCTCTTCCTATCGTAGTACTTTGACCAGTCGTCTTCTTCGATGTTCCTTTCTCTGTCGTACTTGTTTTTACCCGTTGATCTTTTGTCGTCCTCTTTTAGCAGTATAGCAGCGGTGACGAATGTTATAACAGCGCCGAGTACTAGAGCCGTAAACACTCTTTTAGGAGATCCCACTAACCAGCCGAAGGGTCCCCTAGGCTCCTCTTCACTTTCCGTAGTAAAATCAAGGAAGGCATCGCCAGATAAAGCCGGATCATGGAATATCTCTTGTCCACCTGGATAATTTATTCCTCCCCATACGAGGAAACCAAAATATTCTGGGAGTTGGAATCCGGGTGGATGCAGCCATGGTATGCCTCCGAATAACTGAGCGGTCACATTTTTCTCTTCACCGTCCACAGTAACATTATCCACCCAACTGAATGCCCCGGTCCTAGTCCAATTTCCACCGTATCCTATACTGTTGCGTTCCAACCTGTTGCGGTCAAAGGTTTCACCTTCTATTGAAAATTCAGCACTGAACTCGCCATCGTGATGTCTGTCGCTGGTTCTCATCCTGAAATTTTCGCCAGACCTGAACATCAACTGTCTGTGCCATCTTCGCATGTGCTGTATACGGTGTCCTATGAAGTTTTGAAAGCCCAGCATAAGAGCCGGATCTTCGTTCTCAGGATCAAAATCCCAGCCGACTATCTCGTTGTCCCACTTTATCTCGTAGTTCGCCACTTTAGCGGTTCCTTCTTCTGAAGATCTTCTCTCAACGCGTTTGAGACCCGGTCCGTCGATCCCGTCTATGAGATCTCCGTAATCTCCTGAGCTGTCACTGTCTATCTCGACTTCGAAATGCGGCATCTCGACACCTTCGACTTCTTCGATAGAAGCGCTCAGGTGGAAAGTGAATTCGATCTTGTCTAGAGACTGGTTCTCCATCTCGGGATCTAGTTGGTCCCACGGCAGTGGTTCATAAGGTAGGTCCTCAGCGGTTAGGCTCATCTCCCAGTTCATCTCATCGCCGTCCTCGCTTTCTTCTAACCCGCTGTATTCCCAAGCGGCTTCTCTTAGATTCACATACTTATACACTGAAGGGACATGATCCGAGTCAACACCGTCTCTAGCATCGACGTTAAAATGTGCGACGTCTTCGTCATCGATCCTTTCGTATTCCCACAGGTTTCCTATGCTCGCACCGAAGACAGAGCCTATCCTGATGAATCTTTCCTCGTCGATCTCTGTAGTCCCTGTTTCATCTTCGAACTCACCTTCTATAGAGATCCTTCCCAGGTATCTCATCTTGTTGACCACCATCCTTATCGAACCGGGATCCTCTTCAGTTCCCCATATTATCCCGAAACGGGCATCTTCTCTGCCTTCTGGGTCTTCAAATATAAAGCGGGTATAATTGCCTCCGCCGAATCTTTCTGTCTTTCCTTCTTCGATGGTGATATCCCAGCCCTCGTCTTCTATCCCTGTAGTAACTCCGGTAAGAGCTACCAAAGAAGAAAGTACGAGCACCGCGCCTATAATCAAGCTCCAGATCATGTTCGTCCTTTTTCCCATCATGGTTATCATATCTTTCATCATTTCTCTAACTATTTAAAGCTAGATCACAATTCTATCACCTATTCTATCACTATAGGAGAAAACTATCAGCCGAATATCGATGAAAATAAATAACTACCCTACAATTACCACTCGATAGGTTGAGCAGGAGAATGCTGACAAACAGAGAAAGGATACTATTCCTACTGGCCAAACAAGATTTTGATCCTGACGAGGATTACCTTGCTCCGTATTATCTTTCTCAGGATGGAATAGCTGAAGCACTAGAGATGAGAAAGAACAACGTTTCTAGGGAACTTTCAAAATTGAAAGACGAAGGATTGGTTGAAGAGTATAATGCTAGAGTGAAAGGATTCGATAGGAGAAGGAAGGTTTATCTTCTCAGCAAAAAAGGAAATGACCTGAAAAATGAACTGACAAAGGATCTACAAAAAAAGGAATTGACCATCGAGAACACAAAAGGTGAAAAATACGATTGTACCATAGAAGAAGGACTGTATAAATTGAGAGAAAAAGGAAACGGGAGAGAAGTAAAAACATTTCATGTAGTAGAATGGATGAGAAAAAAGGACGTTTTAAATCTAGAAACTTTTTCGATCCCTTCCCGCTTATACAAGATAAGTGAAAAAGAGAAAAAAGACGAAAGAGAGACTACCGAGGTTTTGATCCATACGCCCAAAAGAAAAAAGATATATGGAAGAAAAGAGGAAATAAGTAAACTGAATAAAAAACTTCAAGAGAAAAAACCGCCTTTTATAATCATCGAGGGTATAGCGGGCATAGGAAAAACCGCTCTCGGAAGAAAGCTCTTAGACGAGTTGAGAGGAGAAAGAGACCTTTTCTGGTACAGCTTCATCGAGTGGGAAGACGCTATCTATTTTTATGAGGAGTTAAAAGGATTCCTCGAAAAATCAGCAGAAAAAAAACTGGATCCTGAAGATTCTCCCGGTCAAATAGCTAAAACCGTTTTAAAAGGATTGAAAGATTCTAGAGCCGTGCTCTTCCTAGACGATTGTGAAAAAATGCCTTCTGAACTTTTACCTTTTTTAGAGATGATGTTGAGTGGAAAGAAAAAAGGAGCCCATCCGAGCATGGTATTGATGAGTAGAGAAAAACTAGGATTCTATGATGTTCGAGATGAGATGGAAGGACATGTATTTAATTTGGAGTTAGGTCCCCTTAAAAAGGATTACGTTAAAGAGATGATCAGCGTAGAGGACGAGAAAAACAGAAAAATCGATATAGAGGAGGTTTACGAAAAGACGAAAGGACATCCTCTTTATCTAGAACTGTTTGAAAGGTACCCAGGTAAAGAAAGCAAGATGAAAGAATTCTTAGAAAGAGAGATATATTCGCACCTTGGCAAAGCCGAGAAGAGATTGATCCAGCGTCTTTCTGTCTTTTGGGGCCCAGTAAAAAGGGAAGTACTTCTCGATAAGGGAGATGCAGAAGTTCTGATGAAACTGAAGAAAAACAAGCTTGTGAGAGAAAACGAAAACGAAGAGATAGTGGCACATGATATATTGAAAGATTTTTTCTATAGTAACGCAGCTTTAGGGGAAAAGAGAGAGTTGCATGAATTCGCCGCAGAAAGACTCATAGCCGTAGAAGGTAAAAAGAATCATTACAAATTAGAAATATTATATCATCTAGAAAAAGCGGAAAAAGCCGAAAGATCCCTAGATATGATGCAGAACATGATCAGGGTAATATCTGGCTTACCAGAAGAGCTGAGAGAGACGATTTTAGATGGTTTTCCTGAGCAGAAGCTCACTGAAAAGCAAAAGGCAAGGTACTACTCCATCAAAGGCGATATCTACTTGAACATCGAAGAGTGGAAAAAAGCACTGAACTGTTTCAAAAAGGCCCTAGAGAGAGCAAAAAAGACTGAAAAGGAAAGATTGAGGGAGAAATTAGGAGACGCCCAGATGGAACTCCAGCGATGGGATGAGACCATCGAGACCCATAAAAGAAATCTGTCCCTATATAAAAAGAAGGATGATCCCGAAGGAAAATTTAGAGAGTACCTCAGTTTGGGAACCATATATAGAAAAAGAGAGGAATATGATAAAGCCGAAGAATATTATGAGAAAGCCGGAGTTCTCCTCGAAGATCTGAACTATCCTGACAGAGCTAAAGCAATACTATACAACAATCTTGGGATGCTGTATCTGTCCAAAAATAATTACGTTAAAAGCGAAAAGATGTTCAAAAAGGCTTTAGCTAAAGGCGGTGAAAAAGGCATCATACATGAAAATCTAAGTGATTTATACGAAGAGACGGGAAAGAAAGACAGATGTTTAGATCATCTGAGTTTAGCTATAGAATCACACAAAGAAGCAAAAAATCAAAGAGAAGCTATCGAGTTATTGATAAAAAAGGCGGATATTCTCTTGAATTCTTTGAATCTTGAAGAAGCTATTGAAGATTTGAATGAAGCTCTCGTTATGGAGAAGAAACGAACAAAAAGGTTTTGGTTATTTAGAGGGAAACAAACTTCAAGGTTCAAACCTAAGATCTATAAAAATATGGCTAGAATTAATAGAGAAAAAGGAAACATGCGACGATGCATGTCCTATGACTTAAAAGCCATGGAAGAATACGAACGCTTGGATGATAAAGAAAAATGGACAAAACAGGCATTGATATACGTCTTCGACTTAGTGGATAGTGGAAAACTAAACGAGGCTCTTAAAGTTTTAAATAAAGTGGAGAACCGATTAAATAAAATGGGTGACCAGAAAGGTATAACTGCCGCTCGTCTTGAGAAAGCTAGGCTCCTCAAAAGAAAGGGGGAGTACAAAAAAGCGAAGAGTATATTGAAAGAACTGATAAAGAATGTAAAGAAAAGGGGAGACAAAAAGGCCGTTGAAGAGGGTGAAAAGATTTTACAGAATATATCGAAGAAGACTGGTTAGAAACGAGGGGTGAGTCAAGCTTTGCCTCTAGATTCCCCTTTGACTACTCCCGATGCGATGATGTGACTCAATCTGATCGGTTCCGGTATTCTTCCCAACAGAGTGAATGTCTCGAGCAATCTTCTTACAGTTCGAATATCGCTTCCCACCTTTTGTATGTAAATAGGTTTATCAAGGGTTTCTATCTCGTATATCTTGCCCTTCTTTATCTGTTTGAATTTTTTTTCCCACTTTTCGAAGTGCTTTTTCATCGCTTTTTTGATCCTCTCGAAGTCGGGTCTCTTTCTCGAAACGCTGATGCAGGGAATGCCTGTTTTTTTGTTCAATTCCTCTAGGTCTACTAGGTTGAATCCTCCAAAAGCTGCTCCGTCGATAAAGATGACTTTCGCCTGATCTTTGAATTTTGAACCGTTCACCATCTCTACCAGTTTTTCGGTGGCGTCTGTTCCGTCTATCTCTATCCTCGTAGATAGAACGCCTTCTAGATAATTCGGTGCTCTTATGACAGTCCCTATGACGAGCACATCATCGTCTGAGAACTCGAATGGTGCGTCGTCAATACCTATAGCTCTTATCTGTTCTTTCATCACATCACCCTTTTCTAACAACATGGTCAATAGAGAGATAGCTCTCCCGTGATCTTATCGATAGCTTCGTTTGGACCAGGTCCGATACCGAGGCAGGTCGTAGTGCCTTGTTCCACCTCGGTTAGACCCGCATCAGTTATAATACTGGTCATCAGACCCTCGTTCTCCGCCATATCATTCAAAAATTTTAGATGCTCTAGATCGTCGCATCTCACCAGTACTTTTTTCTGTCCCTCCTTGTACCATCTTTTAAAATATTTATTTTTCTTCTCCTGGCTTTTTACTGCACATGATACTGAAGCGTGAGACGCTTGGACCGCTAATTTTCCCGGTGAAAGGTTCAGATCCTTTCTTACTACGATCACCAATTTGTATTTGAATCTCATATTTTCACCATCAAAATCTTTCTTCAACTTTTTTTTCCAGTTCTTTCAATCTTTCTTCGACTCTTTCCATTTCATCTTCGTATTTTTCTTTCTCCTCTGATAACTTTTTTTTCTCATCATCCCTCCCTTTCTTCATCTTCTTTTTTATATCTCTGATATTCTCTTTCAAACACATCTGTTCTTTTTTCAACTGCTGAAGTCTTTTGAGATATTCTCTCTCCATCTGGATATCACTATGATCTTCTTTTTTCGATCTTTGAGGTCTAGCTAATGAAGGATGTATGTACTTCAATCGTTGGTATGCACCTCTGTACCACCCTATGATAAAGAACCCGACCGTTAAAGAGATAAAACCCATCCATAGATTGCTAGAGGTGAAGTGCCCGGTCTCATTAGATAAAGATGGCATGGTCCCCAAAACAAATCCTATGATGACCGTCAATGCGATGCTGATACCGACCCCGTAAGCGATTCGATAGAGAATATCCATTTCACCATCTAGTTCTCCTTTGACTGGAAAAATGGCATTGACCATGCTGAACCCGGGTAAAAACAGGATGAACAATCCAGCCACTATTGTTCTGATCATCTAAAACACCATTATCTGAAACTCTAAAAAGATTTTTCGGCACAGTTTAATCAAATTCGTCATAGATCTTTCCGACTAACTCTTCTAGGATGTCTTCCAACGTTATTATGCCGTCAAAATTTTCGTTTTGATCTTTGACTATCGCCTGATGGATTCTTTCCTTCCGCATCCGTTGGAAAACTTTAGTCGCGTCATCTTCTTTATTTACAAAATAAGGTCTCCGCATGTAATCTTTAACCTCGCCTCCTTCAACACCAAGGATCTCTTTACTGTAAAGGATACCTACCACTTCGTCGGACCCATGTTTAGTTACTGGTACTCGTGTAAAACCGTGCTCTTTTATGAATTCACTAGCCTCTTTAACTGAAAGGTCAGAATCTAGTGCGTATGTGTCTTCTTTTGGAACTTTGACTTCTTCAACTTTACAATCTCCGAACCAAAATACTCTATGAAGTATATCTTTCTCGATCTCTTTGATTATACCTCTTTCTTCCAATATAGAAGCTAGATCTTTTATCTCGGATTCAGTCACTAACAATTCGTCCGTATGCGTTTTTCCTCCTAATGCATCGATGAAGAAATCAGATATCTTGTTCAATGCTTTGATCAGCGGTTTCAAAGCTATTGATAAATAATATATCATGGCGGCGTTTTTTACGCTAAATCTTTTCTTATTTTTCAATGAAAATCCTTTTGGAGTGATCTCTCCAAAGATCAATATCGCAAGAGTCAAGATGCCGCTACCTATAGAGATAGCCCATGTTCCAAAAAGCTCTTGAACCATGACTGTTACCAATGTAGGGGCGATCACGTTTACCACGTTGTTACCTATCAATATGGTGGTTATGGTGTCGTCCATATTTTCCTTTAAATACTCTATCTTATCGGCATGTTTTACGCCCTCGTTCTTCATCTTAGAAACGTCTATCTTGTCTAGGGCTGTTAGAGCTGTTTCTGTACCTGAAAAGCGACCGCTCATGTACAAGCAGAAGATGATCGCTATCAGATATACAACTACAACCCAGTTCATCTTGATTTACCTCTAGTTCACTTTCTTCTTGTATAAGCTATTAATAGTTTATCAACTTTTTGAGGATCTTTTTGCTTTTTACCAGTTCTTCTATTTCTCTTCCTTCTATGACAAAATTACCTTTGTAGTGGTCTAGGGACTTTATGACCATCGGCCAATCAATTTCTCCCTCTCCTAAAGGAAGGTGAATATCATCTTCTCCTTCGTTATCATGTAGGTGAATGTTGATTGGATCGAGTGATTTATCTAAAAAATCTTCTAGTCTGTCCGCGGTATAAGCATGACCTATATCTAAACATAGACCTAAATCCAAATCGTCCATGAGTTCCCTGATCTCTTCAGGTTTACTACATAGTGTAAGCCACATCTCAGGTAGATTCTCTATCGCCAGATCTATGCCTAATTCCTCGGCTTCGCTCTTCAACTCTCGGAGTGATTTTTTTGATATTTCCAACACGTTATCGCAGTATATTCCAAGAGGAGAATAAAGTCCAGGATGTACTGTGACTAGATTCGCCCCTATAGCTGACGCAAGTTTCAAGGTTTTCTTGATCTCTTTTACACTAGTTATTCTGATACTCTGATTTATACTAGCTATATTTATGTCATTCAAAGGTGCGTGGACCTGGAGTTCCATATCTGTGGTCGATACCACGTCGATCATATCATCTTTGTACTCCCATCCGTGATACTTTTCTGCAAGTATTTCCCAACCTTCAAACTCTTCCTCTACCTTTCTGAGAGCCTCGTTGAAAGGATTCAAACATAGCTTTGGGTTTGAAGCCAATACATCTCTCGTCATATGTACACCATCTCTGATAAACTCATGTTGTTATATACATTATTCGTAGTATAGAAGTCAATTTTCTACCTCGGTCAGTTTCTCTATCAACATCATTATGTCTTCGCATATTATCTCAACTTCTACACCACCCAGTGAGTGCTCCTGCTCAGAAAAATTTATCTTTTCATTACAGGTCGCCTGTTTGGAAAGTGTAAACGTGCATCTATCTCCTAGTACTCTATTTTTCATGTAATTCCGTGCAGTGTCTCTTATCTGCATATCTTCTAATATCATTTTGAATCTAGTAAGGTATTCTGTTTCCCCCTTCACTTCGTCTCCCGCTATATCCCAGTTCGTCTTCGGAAAGACGCTCGATATGCAGGATATCAATGTCTCTTTATCCTCTGTTGGGTATATAGTGCTACTTATCTTCACTTTAAAATCAAAGTCGTTTAGTCCCATCATTATCCGGAATATAGAGGTATATATAAAAGCGTTTTTCTCGATCCTAATGCATCTTTCAATTATGAAGGAAGGGATAAAAAATTTTATTAGCTGGCTTGTCTTACCATGGGATACGATTTGGGCTCATGGTTTAGATTGGTTAGAACGTCGCCTTCACGAGGCGAAGGTCGCCGGTTCAAATCCGGCTGGGCCCATTCATTTCATCCATGTCTTCTCTTGTTTCTTATAGTCTCTGATATATAGCCTAACATCTTTTGATGCATTTTTGTTTTTTATAGGCTATCTTGGATAGCCTAACATCTTTTTGATGCATCTTTTTCGAAAAAAGATGCGTAGGAAGCAGAGCTTCCTCCTATTTCCAAATTTTTTCGTTTCACTCAAAAATATTGAAAATGCGAGGGAAGGGAAACTAACGCCAATCTGTATACAACCCTCTCCTCTTT
>PWHU01000071.1 GCA_003555395.1 Thermoplasmata archaeon | reverse complement strand
TACGTTCTTCCATCCGGCGGTCCTCCTGTGCATCTTAACCCTATATGTCTAGCATTATTTAGTTATTACGGATAAGTTCGTTACTTTACTAAGATAAAAGTTAAATAACAGTTTTAACAATGTAGTAATGAATAATATCCTTAACTTCGAAAGGGTTATTTGGGAATAATGTTCGGGTTGATAACATGGGACTTCTGAGCAAGATATTCGGGATAGAACAGGAATCCAAAGGTGTTCCAACACCTCAAGAGCTCGAGAACGAACTCCGTAAAGTTTGCAGGACAGGTAAGATACAACTAATGTTCTGCGGGATAGATGAGGATTTTTTCGGAAAGGATCATACTAAGATGTCAGAGTCCGAGCTGTGGGAGCAACTGGTGTTTTACATAGTTGCCTCCGGCTTAAGATCCAAGCAGATCTCCTATTATCTCAATAGGATCAAGAAGGCCGGGTTATTGGACAGGAAAAAGATAAGGCGAAATCCGGAAGAATCTAAGGAAAAATTTGCTCAGAAGATGTACGGATGCCACAATTACAAATCAAAGGCTGATTGGATCGTCAAGGATGCAGAGAAATTAGAGGGCGGTTCGATAAAGGACATCTTAGAATCCGCAGAGAACGGTGAAGAGGCCCGTCGGAAATTGAAGAGAGAGGTAGTCGGTTACGGCCTGAGGCAGAGCAGTGTTTTCCTGACGAGCGTCGGCTACACGAAAGAGCTGGCGATACTTGACGAGCGCGTAACCGACTATATGGATAAGATAGGGCTGAAAGGAAGCCATTTGAAGTGGAACAAAGATTACCTGGAGTTAGAGGATGTGATGAGGGATTATTCCGATGAACTGGGTTTTGAAGTGTCCATGGTTACCACGGCCATTCCTACTGCACTGAATAATAAGGGCTACGCTGCACTCTCTTGGTTGATGAGCTAAACCCGAATACTGGAATATGAAAATATGTTTGAAAAACTGGATTGAGCATGAGGTGTATAAGATGAGGACCGAAAATTGTCCCGAGTGCGGTAGGCCGATGATCGGAAACGATGAAGTTCTACTGTGTCCGATCTGTGGTTATAATACCGCTGATGAGGATGAATAGGAAATGAGTTTTAATTTGAGCTGATAAGAAGGATAAGTAAAGGATAGAAGATAGGGAATCAAAAAAAGATTAAGATATCTTGGAGAATTAAGACTTTAAGTTTGCTGAGGGTAAAACTCATTTACGCCCTGTTAAGTAACGAAGCTAGCTCATTGAAACGATAATAAATTAGAAAGCAAGAATGAGTTGGTTAGGCCTTTAGAAAGGAGGAAAAAACATGACTAAAGTTATAGCAATAGACTTCGACGGGACGTTGTTCGAATACAACGGCTGGAAGAACTCAGCCCATTACGGAGAGCCGATAGACGGGGCAAAAGAGGCAGTGGAAAAGCTCCGGGACAGAGGATTCAAGATCATGATCTTCACCACTCGCGGAGATGTAGAGGGCGTGAAGGAGGCTTTGGAAAAATACGACATACCGTACGATTACATCAATGAGAACCCACATGCACCTCCCGAAGCTGATATATCAGACGTCAAACCTCCGGCAAACTATTACATCGATGATCGAGCGGTTCACTTCACAGGAGATTGGGGCGAAACGATGGAAGAGATAGAAAAGCGGGAAAAAGAAGAGGATTAAGATTTTTTGAAGGATCAAGTTTCATATCATTGCTTTTCTCACAGCTGATGAGACCTTTACAGTCTTTTGCAGCTCCTTACTGACATCACCGTGTTCATCGAAAGTCGACCTCACCTTACCATTATTGAACTCGTCGTCGTGCATGCCTTTCCAGATACCGTGTACACCGCAGCCTAATCCCTTCAATTTTACGTATCCAAATATCTGTGCGGTGTACCTCAACAGCAGATAAAGATTTTGATGGTCTATGCTGGCTTGTGAGGGATCAGGTTGTTCCAAAAGCACGAAATCCACATCGAAATCTTCGACCTTTTCGGGAAAGTCCTTCTCAAAACCCAGGAGTATAGGTTTCTTCTTCGTTTCTCTCTTGGAATCCTCGTACTCCTTGATTATGCGCAAGTCTCTCTCTTCACTATTCTTGGCATAATCTTCATCGCCGTGGAAGATGCTAGTCATCTTCCTGTCGATGTGGTCCATCTCAGCATGGGCTAACTTTGCCTTCCTACTGACCAGTTTGTACTGTTCATCGAAGTCTTGGAACTTCTCACCACCGACCTCGGTAAGTTCGTCGACCTCTTCTTTCTTGTATCTCCGGTTGTATTTATCTCTCACTTCGCTTGATACCATGTTGCTCAAGATCATCTCCATGCTCTCTGAAAGGCCTTCTTCTTCTAGAGCGGTCGTCAATGTAGAGGAAACAAACCGTTTGTAGAGGACATTCGTGTCGAAACACAGGGAATACTTTCCGATATTTCCTTTCATCTTCCTGATAGTATGTAAAATATCCTCTCCGAAATGTTCTAGTTCAAAGGCTCCGGCTGCTATAAGAACGGTCCTCAAAGGATCTGTCCCGGGAATTTCATCCATCAAGTGGTTGGGTAATTTACTTCTCGCTTCTTCAACTTTGTTTTTGAAGGTTTCTAAATCTGTCGCGGTTTCACAATTCCAATTCGATCTTTCCAACTCAACATCGAAGATATCGGTATCCAATAGTGGAGAGTGAACGGAGAAATTTCTTTTCTCTTTCAGATAACACAGGTTCAGAAGGATGTTTATCTGGGAATCGACGAGTTCAATCTTTGACAAAGTGTTCACCTCCGGTCATCTCAAGGAGTTCCTGTCTCGGAAGAGGTATATCAAGGTAGGGTCTCTTCGCAGATTCGTCGACCTCATCGATATAGAGGTAATACACATCTTCAACATCTCTCTTCATCGCCTGGACCAGCGATCCGCTCGCCATGAACTTTCTGGCAGGGGTGATGTCCAAAACTATCTTGCTTTCCTCAGATTTTTCCATTATCTCTTCTACTATCTCAGCAGGTCCCATCAGATCGAACCTTTCCTTCACTTCGTGTTTTTCTATATTGCATGATATCTCTTCAGCTTCAAGTATCTGGTTCAACCCTTCTACACATGATTCTGCCCTGTCTTCGTCTGAACTTCTGAAAAGAATGTGTACTTTTGAGGGTCTTAGGTCCCTATGGTGAAGAATCGCCCAAAATGAATTGACGACAGCCCATTCACTCCTACCAACGAAGGTTATGAATGTAACATCTTTTTCAGACAACTCTATGACCCCGATGAAAGAAGTTACTCTCAGTATATAATTATTGGTCTTTTTTTGTAAATGTA
>PWHU01000185.1 GCA_003555395.1 Thermoplasmata archaeon | reverse complement strand
GACAACAGGTTCACTGAATATCTTCAATCCCAACCATAAAGTTCCTACGAAACCGATCAACACCATAGGCCCAAAACAGCACGGACTCGCTAAGAACATAAGAAGGCCCCCAAAAAATGCAACGACTATCAATCCGAAAAAAAAGATCTTAAAACTCACGTCGGCAAAACTTTTCAGTTTATCTAGCCATGTTTTTTCCATCTCAGGACCTTTAACGTATGTCAGTCCAGCATACCTAGAGATCTTTTCATGGACTCCTTCGAATTCATCTGTTATCCATTCAGGTATATCTAATTCAGTTCTATCTTCCAAAATCAGGTGAAGTTTATCCGGATTAGGTTTTTTACCATAAGTCATCTTATCTATAGAATCGAGTTCGATCGTTCTTGTTTCATCGTTTTTCCTGAACTCCAAATATCTTGTAGTCATCGCGAACATCACTATAGATTCAGTTCTATCTTCACCATCCTCAGTTACGGAGATCTGTTTTTCTTTTTTATATATGAACCCGTCTTCACCCATGTTTCATCGAGACCTCTTTTTTAAATTCATCAAAGTGTATAACTACCTAGATGATAAAATTTTTGAAAATCTCTCTCTATGTAGCATATAGTATTTAACTAGGGTAAAAAGACCATTTCGTCCAGAAATAGGATGTGACATCTAGTCTTTTCGACTGAGATGTTCAGTTTCCTTCACTTGTACTCGCGGCACTCTGGGCAGTAGTGACAGTCCATAGCCTCCTTATACTCCATCTCCGTTCCGCAGTAACCGCACTTGTTCTTACTTCTGAAGCGATCTAGGAAGACGTTCTTCTTTTTCTTCCTTGATCGGGATCCGACCGGATGAGTTTCTGAAGAAGGGTCTTTACCTATATCCTCAAAATCAATATTTTTAGAGAAGTATTTTTCCTGCGCCCTGAAAACCACATATACTATGACAAAACCTAATAGGATCCCAACGAAACATATACCAGGGGATGAATCGTAACGAACTGGTATCTGACCTACTACTAGATAATAAAAGACTGGAGGTATCACGAGCAGGATAAGTATGTATATTATGAAGGACTTGTCAGACCTCATCTGATAAAGTAAAGATGTGATACTTTTTAAACCTTTTTTGTAAAATGTTCTGATATCTCACATCTTTCTCCAGAGCCTGAAAAAGGTCTTTACTTTCTTCAGTAATCCAACATCGCCGTGTTTTGCCTCGATAAGGTCTCCGATATCAACATAAAGGTCGTTATCATAAGGGAACCAATTCAATTCTGTTCCCTTGTTCTTGTTGATCATCACCGATCTGGTTTCAGTGAAAGATTTTAGCCCTTCCGGACCATGATAACGGCCGATACCACTGTTTTTGACTCCGCCGAAGGGAAGGTGAGGACTGCCTATATTCTTGACAACGTCGTTGATGTAGCAGTTACCGGTCTCGAGTCGTGAGACTATCTCTTTAGCTTTACTTATGTCATCGGTCCAAACACTAGCATTGAGACCGTAGCTGGTAGCGTTCGCGAGTTCGACCGCTTCATCTTCGCTCTCGAAGGGCACTATAGGTATCGTAGGACCGAAGGTCTCTTCTTTGATCATCTTCATATCGTGACTGACATTATTCAAGATGATAGGATGCAGGAAACTACCTTCTTTTTTTATCTCTGTCAACAGATCAGCGCCCTTTTCTAAGGCGTCGTTGACGTGATCTTTCACGGTCTCTATCTGTTTCTCCAGTATCATCGGTCCCATCTCTACATCTCTGCCGGTGCCGATGTCTATCTTTTTTACCTCTTCGATCAGTTCTCGAGTGAATTCCTCTTCGATACTATTTTGAACATAGATCCTCTCTATAGAAACACAGAGCTGTCCTGCATTGGCAAGAGACCCGTAGACTGCACCTTTTACAGCTCTTTCTAGGTCGGCCTCTTCGAACACGATCATAGCGTCGTTACCGCCGAGTTCAAGTTCCACCGGAATCAGATATTTAGAAGCATTCTCCATCACCTTCTTTCCCGTTTCCACTCCACCAGTGAAAAAGATTTTATCCGGCTTCTCTTCGATCATCTGTTGACCTACTCTTCCACCTCCCTGTAGAACCTGGAAAACACCTTCAGGGAATCCTGCTTTAGAGAATAACTCCATTATCTTTTCTCCAGTTATCGGAGTGATCTCGGAAGGTTTCAAGATCACAGTGTTACCCGCGACTAAAGCGGTTATCGATGGAACTACAGAGAGCTGGAACGGATAATTCCACGGAGATATGACAGCTACAACACCCATCGGTATGTAGTCAACGTAAGAACTGTTCTTCGGGTATTCAGAAGGGGTCTTTCTTTTCTCAGTTTCCAGAATATTCTCAGCGTTCTCTTCATAATATCTTATCATGGAGAGCGTGGCGAAGACATCCGACATGAGAGCTTCAACATCGGGTTTACCGGTGTCTAATCTTATAGTTTCTACAAGTTCGTCCTTCCTCTCGACGATGATTTTTCTGAGGCGTTCTAGATACTCACATCTCTTATCAATGCTCAGGTCTTTCCAACAGTCGAATGCCCCTCTAGATTTTGAAAAAGCTTTCTCCACCTGGAGGTCAGTGGCAACTTCAAAAGACCTTACCTTTTCACCTGTTGCTGGATCGACGGCTTCGATTTTTTCTCCCATAACTACATAAAAGATTTTGGAGATTATTTAAAGATTTTTTTAAATGAAAAAGATGTTCGACCTGATCGGTCGATGGAAGTAAGATTTTTACCGGACCATACATCAAAAGAATATTAATAAAATCGATGAGTTATCCTTCTGAAGCATAAGGCTAAGAAGCGGATTAGTCTTGAAAGGGTTCGTAAGCATGGATCTGGAAGTCAGAGAATTCAGAGATGAAGACATGCGCGGTGCAGTTCAAGCTTTTGTGGAAGGATTTGATTCAACTGTCAAGATCGTACGTAGATTGAACAGGTATGATCCAGATGTGATCGAAGGTCTAGTGGGTTTGTTCATCGAAAGCGGTGATCTGTCGATCGTTGCGGAATCCGATGGAAAAGCCCGCGGTATATTAGTTGGTGAATTTACCGGTGATCTTCTTTCGGTGGATACGCAACTTTTTATGACTAGGTTTACCTCAACTTTGCTGAAGATATCGGACTATCGAACTCTCTCTTATCTATTGGACGGTTTCATGTATGCTTTCCAGTTTTCGAAATATTACGGTTCGGTGCCCTCTGTGCTTCTTTTGACTTCACAGAAGGACTTTAGAGGCGGCATCGGCACAAAACTCATGGATCGCTGGATCGAGGAGATCGAAAAAGAAGGGTACG
>PWHU01000127.1 GCA_003555395.1 Thermoplasmata archaeon | reverse complement strand
CGAACCAGATCACTTATAATTCGATATCTAAATCGCTGGATTTGAGTCCGACCAGTGTTAAAAGATATCTTGATCTTTTCGAAAAAGCATATCTTTTCTTTACGGTAAATAAATTTTCTTTCTCTGTAAAAAAACAGGTTAAGAGTCCTAAAAAAGTGTACTGTATCGACCCAGGTATCAGGAACGTATCCGGTTTTAAATTCTCTAAGGATGCAGAAAGGATAGCTGAGAATCTGGTTTTTTTAGATCTAAGAAGGAGAGGTAAAGATGTTTATTATTGGAAGGGAAAACAGGAAGTGGATTTCGTGGTGAGAGAGAAGAACGAGGTCGAACTTTTGATACAGAGCTCATGGGATGTTGGTAACGAAAACACAAGACAGAGAGAGGTAGATGGTCTGATAGAAGGGTTAGAAGAGTTTGGGTTGGACGAGGGTGTGATTACCACTGAGAATCATCACTCTGAGGAAGAGATCTCCGGAAAGAAGATACGTTTCGTACCTCTTTGGACATGGCTTTTAAGAAAGAGTTGATGGAACTAGTTTTATGATGTGGAACTTAATCATCAGTCAACTATATAAATCGTTATATCAACTTGTTAGTCATTTTTTCAATCAAACGAAGGATATTGTTCAGGCGCTTTACCTGATCTAGTCAGCGTTTTGATCCGGTCCATATTCTTCATATCTACTTTCTCTATCAATTCCGTACCGAACCGCCAACCTTCTCCATAGTCAAAATAATAGAGCATCCTTTTACCTATCTCCGTGTAAACATCTTTCACCGGGGTATTTTTTACACCTGGGTATTCACTTTCCTCACCGATATCCCCGAATAATTCGTATCCCTCATCAGCTCGGTACGGGTCAGGGTTGTCATAAAATCCGAAGGGATGGTCGAAGTAGAAATCGAAACTTTCGTTGATCTTCTCCGCCAATGTGTAAAGGTATGCTGACGAAGGTACCAAAAGTGTCCTCGAGGCTTCTTCATCTATTGTATCAAAAGGATCGTTGATAGTCCATACCTTGATCTTGTAGCCTTTCATATTTATAAATCAACTAGCCAAAGATAATTGTTTCGGTTCGAACACACTATCCGTGAGAGCAGGAAATCCTTTCCTGCACATTCATCCCCCTCCCTGAACGGAGAAAGGCTTCTGTCTATCTATATCTAAAATCAGCTAGACTGCCACCGTATCCGCAATTTCAGTGAGGATCAAGGGATGAAATCCTGAAGATTCAGGCGGAGGAATATGTCAATCTATATCCTTCCTTCTCGATTTCACCCGTGGATACAAGTTCTTCAACGGCCTTCCTTATATTCTCTTCATCGTCATCTATATTTTCTATGAGCTCTTCTATCGAAGGATTCTTACTCCTTACAAGCTCTAAGATCCTGTATTTTAGGACCTCATCACAAGCTAGGTCATAAAAATCATCGTAGTAAGGTATCTCGATACCGTACCTTTCCTTCAATTCATCTATGCCTGTAAGAAAGAACGCTATCCATGCTTTATCGTCTAGTTTCTTGGATTGATATATTATCTCATTCTTGATGACTTCAAAATCTAATCCATGCCTGAACAAAGCGTGCATATCGTCCCTGTCCCTTTTCCGGGAAGTTATACTTTTCAAGATAAAGATGTCTTCGGGTGAAAGGACTGAGACGGTCAGGTTGCCCCGGGTAAACATTTTCTCGGACCTTGAGCACATACCTTCAGACAGTGCCATCCCGTTGCTTATCTTTCCCTTGAATATATCGATAACGAAACCATCTTCCTTTTCATAAACGATCCTTCGCATGTTTTCATCTTCTAACTTTCTGTATCCTATCTTTTGAAGCGATATTAGGAATGGTTTGAGTCTTCCATCATGTCTTAAGACAACGTCCGCGTCCTTCGTAGCCGTTTTAAGATCGTAATAACTCATAGCTCCCCCACCTAGTAAAAACAAGTGGACGTTATCTTTCAATGCCTCAGCTATATTTCTGAATTCGTTCTTGATATAATCACTGTCGAATATCTTTTTCATCATATCACTCCATAATCCTCGGCTATAGTTCGATATTCTTCCCAGGGTGGTAAGTAGTCTGCTTTAGGGGTTTTTGTTTTTAAGAGGTCTAACATCGCTGAAACGTGTTCTTCCAAACCGTACAATACAGCTCTTTCAATCAGACTGTCTGGTTTTGTTTTCTGGTACAGGAGTGCGGCGTAGGTGTTGTAGGTTATACTTTCCTGGTCGATAAGGATGGTTTGTAATATGTGATCCTCGGTGTCTAGGTTTCTACCGGTGTGGAAATAGTACGTTTTGTCACTCATTAGAGGCAGGTCGTATTCGTGGAACACTGAGACTGCGGTCTTCTGTTCGTTCATCGTTTTCTTCGTTTTGAAGAGATATTCGAATCCTCTCCCCCAGAGTATCATTCCGTCCGGTGTCTTGTCTTTTAGTCTGTTTTCATTCCTGTTGGCAAAGTATGTTTTGATGAAATCGTTGATGAGTTTATGGGATGGGTTGAGCGAGTATTTATTGTCTTTTTTTGTTACGATGGCCACTTTAGATAGAGTGTTCAAACAGTTCTTTACCTGCTGTCTTGATAGATCCGTTATGAACGCTATGTCCTTGATCCTTTTTGGATCGTTCATGATCGAAGCTACTTTTAGGTTGGAGTAAGAGAAGAGTTCGGGAACATCCCATCTAGGGAACTCGGTCAATATGCTGGTTAATAAATTTGCGTGGGTGGTGTTGGCTCTGCTTACGAAGACCTTTCTTTTCATCTTGTTTTTTTGGAGGATCCCGTTATGTTCATCGATGGAAAGGGAGACGTACTTCGAGATCGTTGGAACTGAGAGATCGAGTCCGTCGGCTATCTGTGAGATCGTCTTTTGTTCGTCGAGGTGGATGAATATCTTCAGTTCCGTTTTAGTGAGCATATGTAAAATAAAAGTAAAGTATTATATTTAAAGTTTTACTAAAAGTTAACGTGGGTTGGTCTGAGGAACTTCGTTCTCTCTAGCGGTCTTCTTTATCTTGGAAGGTCCGATCTCTTTGACGTGGATCTGGTGACTCGTGGAACGAGTTACTTTATGATCTTGTGGATATCGTATTCGATGAACTCGGATATGAATTCGATCTTATCTTCAACTTCTTCCCTTTCAAGAGCAGTTTGATTTGGATATCTAGGGAAGTTGTATTTCATCAGGATTCGGTTTACTTTTCTGCACTTCTCATTTCCGATCACATCTCTAAATACTTACCGAACACACCACCAACATTGTGTGTTTTAAATTTGTTACCAGTTTCTTTTGTTAAGGCCGCTTTAAGAGCTAATTCT
>PWHU01000177.1 GCA_003555395.1 Thermoplasmata archaeon | reverse complement strand
TAGAAGAGTACGAAAGGGATATCCAATTAAATATCGACTCTCAAGGCAGGATCGATATTGAGGAAAAAGCCTATTCAGATTTTACTCCAATATCAGATATCTTGGAAAATCCAAATTGGTACGAAGGGATGGAAGTGAAGATCCGAGGAGATATAATCGATATCGATAGAAGAGATCAGCAACTATACTTGACTATAGAAGATTTTGAAGACGAAAGATATCGTATCAATTCTCTGATCGAAGAAGAGATTGATATAGATGATTCTATAGGAAGACCTGTGGTTATCCAGGGAAGAGTGATATACAACAGCAACAGTGGAGTTTGGTTTATACTTTCTTCTACTCCGATTGATATTAGTTAAAGATCGAAATTTATCTTCCATTTTTTGATACGAAAGGATTAAATAACGATTCAAAACAATCTATTCTCGACCAGGAGACCGTGGCCGACCGACGGTGTTCGACACTGAGGAAAGTCCCCTCTCCACAGGAAAAGTGGATCAGCGCAAGCTGGTGTGGTGAGAGCTACGGTTCAGGGCGCAGAAACGACACGTCCCTCGAAGAGCTGTGATCCGTGCGAAGTCTGTCGCAAGGCAGACGAGATAACCCGGAGAGCTGAGAATCGAGGGGAGCGATGAAACGGCCACTATACCCCGCTGGAGCAAGTCCAAAGATGCCGAGATGACCTTTTCGGGATCGGCGGGTAGGACGCGCAGGAGAATGTCGGCTTATAACAAAACAGAAAGGGGCTTACATCGGTCACCTGGTCTTAACTTCCATAAGTAAAGCTTTAATAGTCTTTTCAATATCCCCTATTTGAGTGAAAAAATGGTCAAAGCTTATTGCGTCAAATGTGGCGAGAAAGTCGAAGTCAAAAATCCTGAAGAGACCGAGATGAAGAACGGAAAACCCGCTATAAAAGGCGAATGCCCTGACTGCGGTACCGGTGTTTACAGGATAGGTAAACCCGAATAAAATCCTTTTTTTCTTTATTATGTACATTTTAGGGCTCGAAGGTACAGCCCATACAATCGGGAGTAGTGTAGTAACAGATACAGGAGACGTTCTATCTAATATCTCTAAAACTTACCAGGGAAAGGAAGGTATCCATCCTAGAGAAGCAGCTAACCATCATTCATCTAATATTTTAGGTATAATCAAAGAGAGCATAGATGTAGCTGGGATAGAAAAAGATGATATCGATGTCGTTTCTTTTTCTCAAGGACCGGGTTTAGGCCCATGTTTAAGAACTACAGCTACAGCCGCGAGAAGCCTTTCTCTTTCCTTAGATGTGCCTTTGGTTGGAGTAAACCACTGTATCGCTCATCTCGAGATAGGTAGGTTGATGACCGGTGCAGAAAATCCGATACTTCTATACGTTTCTGGTGGGAATACTCAGGTCATCGCATTTAGAAAAGGTAGATATAGAGTCTTTGGTGAAACTTTAGATATAGGTCTGGGCAATATGCTGGATAAATTCGGTAGAGAGAAAGGTATGACTTTCCCAGCTGGACCCGTCATTGAAGAAAAGGCAAAAGAGGGAAAAAAACTGATAGATCTGCCTTACAGCGTCAAGGGCATGGACGTAGAATTCTCCGGAATAATGACAGCCGCATTGAATGAAGATGCAACCATAGAAGACTTATGTTTCTCTCTCCAGGAAACAACCTTCGCTATGCTCACTGAAGTTACTGAAAGAGCGCTAGCCCACATAAGAAAAGACGAGGTCCTACTCGGAGGCGGAGTGGTTCAAAACAAGAGGCTCCAATCGATGATCAAAACGATGACCGAAGAACGAGGTGCAGAATATTACGTCCCAGAAGCACAATATTGTGTGGATAACGCAGCCATGATAGCATGGACTGGCTATATCATGTATGATGCCGGAATATCGATCAGTGTAGAGGAAAGTAACATAAAACAAAAATTTAGAACTGATGAAGTAGAAGTCAGTTGGCGTTGAAACTCGGTCTTAAGGAAGTTGTTATCCTTCCCATTATTTATTTATAGTCTAATTCATTTCTATACGAGGAAAGATATTATGGGTAAAGAAGAATTGACAAAAGAGGAACTCTTAGAGAAATCTAAAGAGCCCGCTAAAAAAGCTATGAAATGGCATCCTTTTTATAAAGGTAAGATAGAAGTTTCACCGAAGGTACAGATAGAGAGTTTAGATGATTTCGGTGTGTGGTATACTCCAGGTGTTGCAAAACCATGTGAAGATATCGCAGAAAATCCTGAGATGGTTTACGAACATACGAATAAATGGAATAACGTCGCTGTAGTAAGTGACGGAAGCAGAGTTCTAGGGTTAGGAGATATAGGTCCTGAGGCAGGGATGCCAGTTATGGAAGGAAAAGGGCTACTTTTCAAATATCTAGGAGGGGTCGACGCTTTCCCTATATGTTTGAATGCTCACGACGCTGATGATATAGTTCAAGCCGTAAAATGGATAGCGCCTTCTTTTGGCGGTATAAATCTTGAAGATATAGCTACGCCCAAGTGTTTCGAGGTCTTAGATAGATTAAGAGAAGAGGTCGACATCCCTGTATGGCATGATGATCAACAGGGTACTGCCGCGATAACACTCGCAGGAATAATCAACGGATTAAAAGTTGTTGAGAAAGAATTGGACGAGGTAAAAATTGGATTGATAGGCGCTGGTGCAGCCAATCTGTGTCTCGCTAGAACTCTACTTAAAGCCGGTGTGCCCGAAGAGAACTTATATCTGTGTGATTCGACCGGCCTACTTCATCCAGGAAGAGAAGACCTAGATGAGGAAAAGACGCCTGAAAAATGGAAATTCGCACAAAAGACAAACAAAGAAGAAAAAGAAGGTGGGATTCCAGAATTAATCGAAGGAAAAGACGTCGTTGTCGCTGCTTCAGCTCCAGGTCCAGATACTATCAAAAAGGAATGGCTGGAAGAGATGAACGAAGACGGTATTCTATTCGCTGAAGCGAACCCAATACCAGAGATATATCCATGGGACGCAAAAGATGCCGGTGTAAGAATAGTTGGAACTGGACGTTCTGACTTCCCGAATCAGGTGAATAACTCCATCGGTTTCCCAGGGATATTCAGAGGAACTTTGGACGTACGAGCCACCACGATAAGTGACGAGATGCATATCGAAGCCGCTTACGCTATAGCAGAAGTAGCCGAAGAAGGAGGATTGGACGAAGAAAGCCTCGTACCAACAATGGAAAATACTGAAGTTTACATAAGACAGGCAGTAAGAGTCGGTTTAAAAGCCATAGAACAGGGACTAGCCAAAAGAGAACTCTCTAAAGAAGAACTTAGAGAAAGAGCAGAAGAAACTATCAAATCGAGTAAGAGAAAAACCAAAAATATGATGGCTTCAGGAGACATCAAAAAAGCTCCAGATGTTGATCTGAGCTAAAACATTTT
>PWHU01000173.1 GCA_003555395.1 Thermoplasmata archaeon | reverse complement strand
GCGGGATCGTTGACCCAGAGCCCATATTCGGTATGATTTCTAACGATATTGTACTTAAATGTGTTACTGTGATCATCATCGAAACCAAAATCTACACCTAGGTTATTGTTATCAGAGATAATATTGTGCGAGATAGTATTGTTAACGCCTCGGATACCTATACCATAGTCATTGTTGTTTGTAAGAGTGTTATGTTTGAAAATTACATTTTCCACACCAGATGATATAAATGCAGCATTTCTATTGTTTGACATTGTATTATACTTGTATATGTTGTTTTCACTTCCTCTTATGTCAATACCCTGCCAACCATTTCCTGTTAAGGTGTTGTTCTTAATTATGTTATTGTCTCCACCACTAGAAATACCTCTATTATTATTGTTCGATGCAGTATTACCCTCTAGCGTGTTGTAAGAATTATCACCTCTTAACTCGATACCATGGTCATCGTTGTTTGAAAAATAATTTTCTTTTACTGTGTTATAGTTAGAATTCTCAATGGTTAAACCTCTTCCTCCACTGTTAGTCACAGTGTTGCCCTCTAATGTGTTATTGTGGGATCCATCGTCAATTTGAATGGAACCTTTCCACCCTGGATCATTTGAGTCAAGGATATTGTCCACTAAAATGTTATTATTTGAACTATCTCCTGTGAATATACCATAGCCGTCATTATTCGATACTGTATTGTTAACAATGATACCGTTCAATACATTATCTAAACGTATTCCAGCATCAGCCGAACTATGCACATAATTATCCCTCAATTCAAAGTAAACGGTAGTATCGCTGACATATACACCTGTATCGTGCCCATCTCCATCTATTTCGTATCCCTTTATGATGTAGGGATCATCTTCACTTCCATCACCGGGCCAACCTTCTTCATCTGCCTGATTGTGGAAATCTGTGTTATTGTGTATCTCTATTGGATCACGCTTTTCGTAGTTTCCGTCAGGTCTCGGTATTTCAGTGGAGCTTTTTGTACTTCCACCGTCTTCAAGCGACCCTGGTTCCATTACATTAATCTCTTCGTAATCGGAATCACTTCCTTCAGACTCTGCTATAGTGTATTCCATGCCACCTTCTGATAAGTAGTCCTCTCCGTCAGGAAGAGTGACTTCAGTCGAGCTCGTATCTTGAATATTTGCTGTACCAAATGATGACTGATCTTTGTTGATTTCATTTTCTGGATAATAACCCGGATCTTCATCTAAATACCATGCGGTTATTTCGCCATCATGTTCCACGTACAGAGCTCCGTCTTCTTCAGGATTCTCTGTCACATCGATCGAGCCTTCAAAGAATCCAAGATCATCTTCGTCCTCGTAAAGTGTGACCCATTCTTCATCAAGTTCGTAGCCCTCAGAATCCATACTCGTAACGTTGATCTCATAGGAACCTTCTGCCATTAGGTCGTAGTCGGTCAGTCTTATGTATACTGTATCATCACCGCTATATTCCTCTCTATCTAATTCCAGTTCTCCGTCCTTCGGTGGTATCTCATATGAATTGAATACAGTCAGTGCGTAATCCTGATTTGGTTCCCCATCGTTATTTGCATCTGCCGGCACGTTCGTACCTTTTACAGTAATTGTGTATGTTCCGGATTCCAGTTCCTCAGGAGAAATATAGACATTTTGTACGTTGTTTACATCGTCCCAACCATTTTCGTTGTAATCAAAATCAGCCATTACTTCAGCTTCGGGGTAAGTGAACCCATCGTCACTTTCACCGTCTCCGGATAGATCAAATGCATTGCCTCTTATGTATTCACCACCTGGTGTCTGAACTTCTAAATCTAAGTTGTTCTTTAATGTAGGTGTTCCTCCTTCACTATCCCCTTCCATAGCATGTTTGTCTGTCCAAGTAAGAGTTATTTTCAATGGTTCATCATAGTCATCAACCTCAATGTTGTATTCAGCTTCCTCACCTGTAGTCAATAAGTTTTCTTGATCCTCGAATCTGAAATCTAACGGATTTTCCGTAGGGTATTCAAGTTTTGAGATATCTGGAACACCCCAACCTTCATCTCGGTTCGGCACGGGGCCTCGTGTATCTCCTACATCAGAGTCTAATTCGTTAGCTGTGTTAATCAATATCGATTTCACCATCGCAGGACTAGGGGTTTCTCCGTAATTTTCTTCATACCATTCAACTACAATACCTGCTGCTCCTGCAACCAAAGGATTACCAAAAGATGTACCACTTGCAGCAATATATCCTCCTCCTTCAAGGGGCGTGTTCTGAGAAATCACTGCTTCTGATGGGGCTATTAAGTCTGGTTTAACACGATTATCTTCTGTCCATCCTCTAGAACTTGATCCAAACATGTTTTCCGGATTTTCATAACCTAATCCTAGATTATAAGGCTGATTGCCACCAACTGTGATGACATTTTTTGCGTTAGCTGGGCTTCCTATTGTTTGGTCTCCACGACCTCCGTCATTACCAGCTGATGTGGTTATCACCATCTCTCTGTTTTCGTCAGTACTCCTATCTGCATCTCTTACAGCTTGGTCAAAAATCTCGTCAGAGTCTGAGTATACACCTAAGGTACTTGCTCCCCATGAATTACTGTGAACATATGCATCTGAACGCTGGGCCGGTTCTTCAACGATAGGGTAAAACTCATCTGGCATAAACCCGCTAGCATCGTCGAATATTTTAGTTGCGAAAATCTCCGATTCGTAGGCCAATCCTTGACCCATGTAGTAAGGCATATTTCCATCTTGGTATTCATCCCACGTTTCTCCTGTTCCACGGTGAGTATCTCCAGCGATCAAACCAGTACATGCAGTTCCATGATAGACGCCATCACCCCAATAATCTTCATCGGGTCCGAAACCATATCCATCGATAACTCTGCCTGTAAAGTCTTCTACTCCCGCATCGCCAACGGTTCCATCACCGACACCTGTATCAGCTACCGCTACAGTAATATCTCCACCGCTATATCCTAACTGATTGATGTATGCTCCATAATCACCATGCTTCCTGTAAGGTTCTTGTGGATCACCCTCTCTAGGCTCTGGATCTAGATCAGTCCTTGTTTCATACTCGTCATCCATAAACCATAATCCACCGCCGATCTGCTGTATGTCCATCTCTCCGTGAAGTTCGGGTTCCACATAAGGAGATATATAATATACATCGTTCTCCAGAGCTAAATTTTCTAGCTCCTCAACCGTATCGACTTCTCCTATCAGGTTATAACCATCTTCCTGTAGATCCTCTTCTCCTAAAATGTCTATATCGTACTCTAGATTACTCAAGCTCTCGGGTTCGAATCCCGGTCTGAGTCTCACCGTAACTGCACCCGGTTCCGTTTCAGGATGGATTTTGTAGGATGGCTGATATACACCCACCCAATCGACGAAGAAAAGATCTTCGACATCCTCAGCTTGTTCCGGTGTCATTTCTACCTCATAGGCATAGT
>PWHU01000075.1 GCA_003555395.1 Thermoplasmata archaeon | reverse complement strand
TGCGAATCCTGCGGTGGCAGGAGCGGCTGCAGTAGTGGTTGAGTGGTATGAAGATAAATTCGATGAAAGACCGAGTCCTGCCATGGTGAAGGCCCTACTGATAAACACTGCCGAACCATTGAGAGAAGATCAAACTGGTGATGGTGAAATAAATTACATCCCTAACAAGCATGAAGGATGGGGGATGGTAAACCTCCCAAATTTGATGGATTCACCAGTAGATTTTATGTTAGAGGATCAAACTGAACCCTTGAAAACTGGTGAATACCATGGATACACTATCGTTCCCGAAGATCCAAACGAACCCTTAAATGTAACTCTCACTTGGACTGATAAGGAGGGAAAAACTCAAGACGACTGGGCATTGAAAAATAATTTAAATGTGATGGTATTTCAAGATGAGGATCCCGGTCCTTCTGCTTTCTATAATTTCGACTCTAGTGATTATGACCAGGCCTTTGCCCCGAATGCTTTTCATTCCATTCCCACGAAAAATGTGAGTGAAGATGGATGGAGCAAGGAGGGAAATGGCTCATTGGTAAGCTTTCTTAGATGGGAGGATGGTGAGCTATTAGACAGTAGAGACATGGTTAACAATGTCCAAGGCATACGAATCAAACCAGAGGATGTAAAAGATGAAACATATACTGTCATTGTGGAGGCAGAAAATGTACCTGCCGATGGCAACAATGACGGTGAAGCAAGTCAGGATTATGCGCTAGTGATGCAGAATGCTGTAGAATATGATGAAGAGGAGAAAATGTTATCGATAACGATAGAAGGTGAAGGTAGTACTGACCCAGAGGAGGGCACCCATACATACGAATATGAAGATGAGGTAACCCTAAAGGCGTTCCCGGAAAGTGGATGGATGTTCAGTCACTGGGAAGGAGACGTCCCTGATGATCAAAAGGAAGATTCTGAGATCACCATAATTATGGACGGAGACAAAGAAATAAAAGCAAATTTTGTTGAGGGATATCAACTCTCGATACACACGGAGGGTGAGGGTAGCACTACACCGGAAGAAGGTACTCATGCCTATGAGAAAGGTACTGAAGTGACCGTTACTGCAGCTCCTGACTATGGCTGGTACTTCCATGGCTGGACCGGAGATATACCAGACGATGAAGATCCAGAGGATGAGCAGATAACCATAACTATGGATGAGAATAAAGAGGTGACAGCGCACTTTGAAGAGTATTTTATTTTGCAGCTGGTGGCTGGAGATGGCGGAACAACTTCCCCAGAGCCTGGTTCCTATTTTTTAGAAAAGGGTTTTGAAGCAACCGTATCAGCCGACCCTGATTACGACCATCGATTTGATAGATGGAAAGGAGATCATCCTGAGGGTGAAGAGGAATCAAAGGAGATCACTTTAGTGATGGACCAGGATAGGGAGCTGAATGCAACATTTGAAAAAGTCGACGAATACCACCTTTCAATAGGTGTATCGGGTCAAGGCACAACCGATCCCGACCCTGGTGACCACTATTACGAACCTGGAGAAACGGTAGAATTGGATGCTTATCCACAGGCCGGTAATGAGTTCTGGGCATGGGGTGGAGATATATTTTTGGAGGATAAATATATAGAGTTGGAGATGACCGAAGACCTGTCGGTCTGGGCGATATTTGTTATAGAAGGAACAGGTCCCATGTCCCACGGTATCAAAAACGAGAGCGACTTGAATGCCATAAGAGAAAATCCTGATGGGAACTATTATCTGATGAATGACTTAGACTTGGAAGCCGAAGATTGGGATCCGATAGGCACCCCTGACGAGCCGTTCACCGGCACTTTCCACGGTTTAGACAACACTATAACAGGCCTACATATCGACCGACCGGATGAAGATCGTGTCGGACTGTTCGGATACGCTAGCAGTGAAGCGGTCATCCAAAACGTGAATCTGGAAGGTGTGAACGTAACGGGTCGCACTCGTGTTGGAAGTCTGGTAGGAGAGAGCTACGGAGGAGTGATGAACTCGTCCGCCGAAGGCGTGGTACATTCAGAATCAGAAGAGGACGAGAACAGTCTTGTCGGAGGTCTCATCGGGTTGAAAGGAAGTACTGGTACGTTGGCGAACTCCAGCGCATCGGTCAACGTGACCGGTAACGAAGCAAGAGTAGGAGGCCTCATTGGAGATAACTACGGCACTATCGTCAACTCTCACGCCGCAGGTGACGTTTACGGCGGTGATGATAACGTCGGCGGTCTAGCCGGTATGAACTGGGGCGAGATCAAGGACTCTCACGCTAGCGGCGATGTCGAAGCATACTGGTACCGTGCCGGCGGTTTAGTGGGTAGGAATTACGGAGAAAACGAAGATTACGACCCGGTGATAGAAGATTCCTACGCCACGGGTGACGTACTCGCCTACGACTGGGCTGGCGGCCTCGTAGGCCGTAACGACGACGCTGTTATCGAGAGATCTTACGCTGCTGGTTCTGTCACCGCCACTCGAACCGAGTGGTACACCGGTCATGCGGGCGGTCTCGTCGCCGAGAACGACGGTTCTGAAGCGTTGATCAGTGATTCTTATGCCGTTGGTGGCGTAGAAGGCTATGAGGACGTAGGCGGTCTGGTAGGGCGCAATATATACGGTACCATCGAGGACTCCTATTCCACCGGAGTGGTGGAAGGAGAATGGTACGTGGGCGGCTTGGTCGGATACGATTCCTACGGTGACGTGACAAGTTCATTCTGGGATGTCGAAACGAGTGGAGTGGATTCCAGCGACGGCGGGACCGGTTTGACCACCGAAGAGATGTACGACCTTGCTACTTTCGACGATGCGGGTTGGGACATAACGGCTGTAGACCCGGGAGAGACCGACGAGAACTATGTGTGGAACATAGTCGACGGTTACGATTATCCGACCCACAGCTGGGACGAGACCGTGGATACTGCGGTCTTCGTCTTGAATAACTGGTCCGTAGAACCGGTTCAGGTTGGATTCAATGAAACAGTGACGATAGAAGGAGAAGTCAAGAACATCGGTGGAGAGGAAGACAGCGACTGGATCGACCTTTACATCGATGACATGAACACGTGGGTGGACAATGAATACATCACGCTGACGCCGGGCGAGAGCACGTGGGTCACTTTTACTGGAACACCGGAAGATGACTGGAATTTCGATAAGATAGGGGTCCATGATGTAAAAGTTACTCCCTGGGCTCATCCCGCAGAGTGGTACGGCGAGCTGGAGATATACTTCTACGAGGATTTCGAAGATACTGAGTTCCCGCCCTCGGGCTGGTACGCCGACGAAGAGTGGTACAGGACCACCGATGACTCCTACAGCGGTAACGCTTCCGCCAGGATAGACTACTCTTTCGATCATCAGGAAGAGGTCCTGATGACTCCGTGGATGGAAGTTAGTGAGGACACCACACTGTACTTCTGGGAGCGGTCGCACTGGGTAGACTATTATGACGAGCATCACTATGTGGGCGTTTACGATGAGAACGAAGAGTGGACCTGGTATTACCTGCCGGATGCGGAAGAAGAGTGGAGGCAGTGGTATCTAGAGCTGGACGACTGGGCCGACGAAGAGATCAGGATAGGCTTCTATTACTACGGCGAAGACGGCACGGACTGGTACGTCGACGACGTTGCGGTGATCGAGTCCGAGTGGGGCAACACGACCGATCTGTCAGAGTATGAAATGGAAAACGGCGAGATGAGCGACGATATAGGCTATCCGGAGAGAGAGGACGGTAGAAGTGAAGGAGATGACAGTGAGGCAGGCGGAGATAGAGGCAGGGGCAGGGGCAGGGGCAGCGAGAGAAAGGAGCGCCGTGATGACTCCGAAAAAGAACGGAGATCGAAATCGCCCGAGGGAGAAAAAAGAGAAGAGCGGGTAGCGTAGTGATACGGAGGGAACTTACTCCTCAAAACCCCTTTCCAATTTTTCTTTAGATAAGATGGATCGACGATATCCATGCTGAATCATCATCCGTTTCTCAGCCTTTGAATCT
The DNA here is from genome assembly GCA_003555395.1 of Thermoplasmata archaeon. Lineage (GTDB taxonomy): Archaea > Thermoplasmatota > Thermoplasmata > Halarchaeoplasmatales > Halarchaeoplasmataceae > Natronoplasma. The sequence continues at coordinate 11,051 of PWHU01000075.1, read as the reverse complement.
ATCATCCTCTAGCCCACTCTTTCCGAATAAATTAAAAAGTCTCCGTCGTCCAAACAAAATGATTTAATAGTTCAAGTTCAATTCACCGCGTGATGGTGTAATAATGAAAGAAGATGCAGATTATATCTACGAGCAGGCAAAAAAGCACGTGGAGTGGTTCTCCAAGTCCCTGCCTATGATAGCTTCAGAGAACATAATAAGTCCGATGGCTAGAGATCTGATGCTTTCCGAGTTCCAAGATAAGTACGCGGAGGGTGCACCAGGTGAAAGGTACTATGAAGGCAATGTTTACGTAGACAACGTGGAGCTGAAGGTACAGGAACTCGCCAGAGAGATGTTCGGTGTGGAATATGCCGACGTAAGGCCGATCTCGGGCACCAACGCAAACCAGGCAGTTCTGATGGCACTGGGTGGACCCGACAAGAGTATTACTGCGGTGGACGTCTCCTCGGGAGCACACATAAGCAGTGCGGAATTCGGTTCTGTGGGCTTCAGAGGTATGAAACCTAAAACTTATCCCTTCGATGTGGAAGAGATGAATATAGACGTCGAAGGCACTAAGGAACTCATCAGGGATGTAGAACCAGACATAGCTTTGTTCGGAAGATCCGTCTTTTTGTTCCCTCCTCCTTTGGAGGAACTTCAGGACGTATTCGAAGAGGTCGGCTGTCATGTTTGGTACGATGCGGCTCACGTGTTGGGCCTGATCGGCGCTGGAGAGTTCCAGCAGCCCATGGAGAACGGTGTCGAAGTCATGACCGGCAGTACTCACAAAACTTTACCCGGCCCTCAGAGAGGTATAATACTCGCGAACCCAAGGGACGAGCAGACGGAGCAAGGCCTTTTCTACGGCATGTTCCCCGGTGTGGTATCCAACCACCATCTTCATTCGATGGCGGCTTTGGGTGTGGCCCTTGCTGAACATCAAAAGTTCGGTGAAGAGTATGCGAAGCAGATATTAAAGAACGCTAAGGCACTGGGACAGGCGCTTCATGAAAGAGGTATCGAAGTGCTGTGTGAACACAAAGGATTTACGGAATCCCATACTCTAGCTATAGACGTACAGGATCAGGGCGGCGGGGAGACTCTAGTTGAAGCTATGGAAGATGCAAATATAATAGCTAACAAGAACCTTATGCCGTGGGACGACGTCGATAGTGCGAACGAACCAAGCGGTATACGGCTGGGCAGTTCGGCATTGACAAGATTGGGCATGAAAGAGAGTCACATGGATGAAGTTGCCGAACTCATAAAGAGGATCGTCGTGGATGACGAAGACCCGGAAAAAGTGAAAAAAGATGTGGTCGAATTAAGAAAAGATTTCCAAGAGATACACTACTGCTTCCACGAAGGCTTCCCGGCCCACAAGCATCGCAGCATATTGGACCAAGGCTGAAAACCCTTTTCTTTTTTTCTTATCGTATCACTTTGCTACCTCTTCGTACTCCTTGGGACTCAAAAGTGACTCGACTTCTGACTCGTCAGATATCTCGACGACAGCTATCCATCCGTCTCCATAAGGATCCTCGTTCAGCAGTTCCGGCTCGGCTTCCAGATCCGCATTAACCTCCACTATCTTTCCGGAGACGGGAACGTAAAGGTCGGAAACGGCTTTGACGGATTCTATCACTCCGACCATATCTCCTTTTCCCACCTTTTCACCCTCTTCAGGTAATTCTACGTAGACTATATCGCCTAGTTCTTCCTGTGCGAAGTCAGTGATACCGTATCTTATCTTTCCTTCATCAACCTTTATCCATTCGTGTTCTTCACTATAAACCAAATCTTCTGGTATCTCAGTCATAGTTATCACTGCCCTATGAACAAAAAGGTTTTATTTAATATAATCGGAGATGTTGCTATATGAAAGGATATCAAGCTTTTTTGACGATCTTTTTAAAATATTCCAGCGCCTGATCAAGGTATTCTTTATCCAATTTTCCCTGAGAACTCTCGGTTTCCAATATCCTTTTAGGTATCTTCATGTCTTCCGCTTTGAACCCTAGATCCTTTTTCAGCTTGAGTTTTTCAAAGTATATGCTGCGGCCGAGCTCTTCCAGTTCTTCAACGCTAAGATCGTAACCTAAAGGTTTCAGAGCATCACTTATGATCTCAGGGCTGTAAACGCCTCTTCCGAAGAAGCAGATTACCAAACTGGATAACATCTGTCTTAACTGTTCTTCCTCCATCAGGTCGTCCACGAGCTTTGAGGGGGCAGGATATTCCTCTATACTCTGATCCATCGAATAGCCCGCATTGTCCAGGTGGCTGTGTCTAAGACCTATAGAATGTCCTACAGCCGCTGCATAGCCCGTATGATATCCAGGCATCTCGTTACCACCGAAAGCGAGAGCGAACTCTTCACCTCCGTATACATCTGAACATTTTTCAACTCCTTTGGCAAGATGAGAGTAGAACTCGGTTGGCTGATCTAAGATATGATCTATAGCTTTTAGATATGCATCTCTATCGCCGAACTTTAGATTTACCTTGGTCTCGTCCTTGGAGATCAGTCCCTTCTCGAAAGCTTCCGTAGCCCATGCTAAGGCTACCCCTGTGCTCATGGCATCCATACCGTACAGTTCGACTTTATGTATCATCTTGAGCAGGTCATCCTTCGATCCTATACCGAGCATGGATCCCAGTGCAAATATAAGCTCATAATCGTAGGATATCTTTATGGTCTTGTAGAAGTAGGGCTCGTCTCTGTACTGCTCTCTTAGATTGGCTATGTGTATGCAAGCGATGGGACAGTGGTTGCATGCGATCCTCTGACCTATGCTTTCGGCGAGTTTTTCTCCGCTCAATTTTTCCGCATTCTCAAAGCTAGTACGCTGCAGATTCTCCGTGGGCAGGGCCCCCATTTCGTTCAAGGAGTTGACGTTAACAGCGGTTCCGAGAAGATGGTATTTGGACATGGCGTCGGATTCCACCGCCTTTTTGTATATCTTGTCATACATCTCTCTATGAGATCTACGGTCGTGGACCTTCGAACTTTTGGTCCCCTTTATCATCAGCGCCTTTAGATTTTTAGAGCCGAATACCGCTCCTAGGCCCAACCTACCAAAATGCCTGTATGTCTCGGTAGTTACCCCTGCATATCTCACAAGCTTTTCACCGGCTCCTCCTATCCTCAGTATGCTTCTTAATCCTCTACCCTTTTCATTTTCTGCTATGATCCTGCCGGTTATCAAGGAGTTCCCGATGCCCCATAGCGCCCCGGCGTCTCGAAAATATACTTTATCGTCGTCTATGACCACGTAGACGGGTTTTTTGCTCTTTCCCTTTATCACCACTGCCCTGTAGCCCGCGTTAGATATGCACGTGGCGGTCCTTCCGCCGGCATGGCTTTCACCTAGATTTCCGGTCAGCGGGCTTTTGAACATCGAAACGCATTTGGGTGCCGCAGGATAGGCTGAAGTGAACGGGCCAGAAGCGAGAACGATGACGTTTTCTTCACTCAAAGGGTCGCATCCGGGAGAAGATAGATCTTCTTTCATCAATTGAGTCGCTAAACCGGCGCCGCCTAACCACTCTTTCAGATCTTCCCTTTCCTCGGTGGTAGCTTCGTATTTTGATAAGTCGATAGTTAATACATCTAGTTTCATGTTTCCACCCCTGGATCATTTTCATCTTTTTCGCCCGGCTCTATATCTTTGTAAGATAAAACGCCATGGGGACAGTAATCTACGCAGTATCCACAGTGCACACAAACGGAGATCTTACCGTCACTCCTCTTGAATACCGCTCCTACCGGACAAGCGTATATGCAGTTCTCACAACCTATACAATTGTCTTCATCGTATTTCACTCCGCCCTGATCTCTCGCTTTTAAAGCGTCGGTAGAGCAGACTTCGGCGCAGATCGGTTCTTCGCAAGCCCGGCAGACTATCACGGTAGCGCCTCTTTCAAATCCGCTCTTGCTAACTGCGAGTATACCTGACGAATCCACGCCGGCCTCTCCGAACCTTCTAGCACATGCATACATACAGAGGGCACAGCCGACGCACTTTTCATCATCTTCGATTATCAGCTTTTTCATATCATCCACCTGATCAGAGAGCGTACGTGCTCTCATTTAATAATGTGAGAAGATGTATAAAATATTGGTGATGTAGAGACTTAACGATCGTCGTAAACGATCTTTCCTCCGACTACGGTCATCATGACCTCTATGTCGTCTATGTTCTTCGAGTCAAGAGGATTTTCCGACAAGACAACGAAATCAGCCAGTTTACCTTCTTCGAAGGAACCCAACCTGTCGTCGTCTCCCGATGCGTAGGCACCGTTGATAGTGTAGCTCTGAAGAGCGTTGTAGGCGGATATCCTCTGTTCTAAAACGGGATGGTTTATCGCAGAATGGATACCGTATAGAGGAGACATCGGCATGTTGTCAGAGCCGAAGGTCATCTTTATCAAAGCCCTCTGTATATCCCAATATGGATTGACCTTTTCCAATCTTTCCTCGCCCAACCTCTTTTCGTTCATCTCAGACGATCGAGACCAACGGTAGGCGAAGTTAGGCTGCGTCGACAGAATAAGGCCGAGCTCTCTGATCCTCCTTATGTATTCTTCCCAGAGCATCTCCGCGTGTTCTATGCGGTGTTTCAATTCTTTATTCCTTTCAGACGCGCTTTCGAAGGCGTCTAGGACAGTAGCTATCGCTCTATCTCCTATGGCGTGAACCATCACTTGAAAATCCCTATCCTCGGCGTCTTTGATGATATCTTCCATCTCTTCCTGCTCGAGAAGGAGAATACCTCTATTCTCGGGCTCGCCTTCATAACCTTCGTTAAGAGCCGCGGTTTTAGCGCCTATGGACCCGTCGGCGAACATCTTCAATCCCTTCAGCGAGAGAAAATCGCTTTTCTTAACGGGTTTTAGTCCCTCTGAATCTTCGTGAAGAAGGTAACAACTCACTCTCATATCGAGTGACTCTTGGCTGTCCAACTCCTTGTAGGCTTCCCAATCTTCTCCATCAACGATATCATGGACGCCGGTTATACCTTTGGAATGAGCGGTCTTTATGGCTCTGCGTATGGCATCTTTCCTTTCTTCCTTGCTAACGGAGACATAGTCATTCAGATCCTGGACGACCTTTTCTTTCAACAGCCCCGTTTCTTTGTCTACAAATTCATGTTCTTCGTTGATCTTTTCCAGGGCCTTTGAGTTCGCCACCGCCATATGGCCGCAGACCCTTTTGATCACCAAGGGATGGTCTTCTGTGACATCGTTAAGGTCTTCTTTTGAAGGGTAATCTGTTTTTTTCCAGACCGTCTCGTCGAATCCGACGCCTATTATCCATTCACCGCTTTCGGTATTCTCCGCCTCCTTCTCTAGGTAGTACTGTGCTTCGTCCAGGCTCTCGGCGTCCGATAGATCGACCCGGTTCATGTCCAGCCCCATCTCTACCAGGTGCGTATGCGAGTCTATAAACCCTGGAAGTACGAAGCTTCCGTTCAGATTTATCTTCTCGTCGCTGTCTTCCATTATAACGTCAAAATCGTCTATGTGCCATATCGTCCCATCTTCGACGAGAAAACCGTGATATTGTTCAGACCTTTTTGCCACTGGGATGACATTGCAGTTGATAAAACCCTTTTTAGTCATGGAAAAACCCCCTAGTATATCAGAGTGACCTTTTGATCTCTTCGATAGGCTCTTTGGTTACCTTTAAAACATCGTCAATCACGGCGTCATCTTTGAGCCGTGTGACCAGAATCGCGGACGGGCCGCCGTCCTGTATCAGTATACGCGAATTTTCCAATTCCACCAAAACGTATTTCAGACGGTCTTCGAGTTCCGAGGTAGCGGTTTCTGCGGATCCCAAAAGGATGGCTGACATCGCCACGTATGTTTCTCTATGTGCTTCCTTCGGGACCTCTCCAGCTATATGCATACCGCTCCTGGAAACAAGAGTGACATCGAATACGTCTTCGCTTTTTTCGATATCGTCCAATATCCTTTCTAGAGAATCTGCTGGAGACATGATGACCACTGCTTTTTTAACATTAAACGGAAAGTTAAATGGCCTTACACGATTATAAACGTTTTCCCTCGAATCTATAGATTTACCTCATTCATTTCTAGACGTTATGAAAAGATTATTAAAGAAGCAGGTCGTAGAACCCAACGATGTCTATAAAAAGCTTCGAATTGACTGCCATAGACGCCGAGAGATACAGCAAGAAGGGAGAGAGCAGGAAGAACGTGAAGATCAATCACAATAGTTCCGTGACCAAGATAGAAAAGATCGACGATGAGACCAACAGCGTCGATTTCAGGTTCACCGCAAGCTACACAGGGATGGGTAACATAAAGATAGAGGGCACTTTGGTACATGTAGGCGGAAGCTCCGACCTTGCAAGAAGATGGAGGAAAGAGAACAAGATGCCCAACGAAGTGGCTCAAGAGATCCATTCGACTGTGATCAAAAACTGTATACCCCAGTCCGTGATAATCGCGAGAGATCTAAGGCTCCCTCCACCGATCCCTCTGCCGAAGGTCAACATGCCTGGCAAAGGGAACGAGACAAAACCTTCAAAAGGAGGTATGGAAGTAGCTTAATATATCAGATAATGAAAATATGGTATATCACGAAGGTATCCTAGTCACCTCTAACGAGGTCGTGAACGCCGCTGCTATCGGAGCGGATATCGAGGCCTCCAAAATAAGATGCATGATTTATAGGCCTTCTGATACGGCAAGGAACCTTGAAAGCGAAAAAAGATTCACATACTGCTTGACCGATGATCCCCTATTGTTTTTCAAAGGTGCTTTGACCGGTAATGACGAGCCGAAAAGTCCCGAACTATCGGAAGAAGAATTATGCCTTCAGGATGACTTTTTTTATCCTAAAAAAGCTACAAAAGTCTATTTCTGCACGGTTGATTCTACTTTCGAAAAATATATCTTTGACGAGTACGGTGAGGCCCGGTTGAAAGGAGTAGAAGGTACGATAATCTGTGAGAATAAAATAAGGGAAGCTCAGCCCCTAGACAGAGAAGATCCATTGGTGGATGCGATGGTTCATGCAACAAGGCTCTCGATAGCGGACGAAGAAAAAAAAGAGTCTCTCCAAGGGAAGATAAGAGAGATACTCGCCGCTGAAGAATCCACTAAAAATCATCGAAAAGATGTAAAAGATAAGATAATCGAATTCGTAGAGGGGGCTTTTTCATGAGATTCGACCTTCATATACATTCGATACATTCAGGCGATTCTTACTGTGAACCAGAAGATATAGTCAGGACCGCTGAAGATAGAGGCATGGACGGCATCGCCATCATGGATCATAATACCATCCGTGGTTACCGTGAAGCCAAAAAAGTCGATACCGATCTGATAATAGTTCCGGGTCTGGAGGTCAGCACCGCTGAAGGGCACATATTGGCTTTAGGCCTTGAGGAGGAGATCGGCAGACAAGATGCCATCTCTAACGCGATAGATATCATACGTGAACACGATGCATTGGCTGTGGCGGCACATCCCTACAGGGTCTGGTCTGGTATAGGTGAAGAGAACGTCTTGAAAAACGATTGGGACGCCATAGAGGGGATGAACGGCAGAGGCTGGGGCATAAGGAATAGACAGGCCCAAACCTTGGCAGAAAGGTTGGATATCCCGGTCATAGGCGGGAGCGACAGCCACAGGCTGAAAACCATCGGTAAGGCGTACACGATAATCGAAGACGTTAAGGACTGGCGGGACGTTATTAAAAAAGTGAGAGCGGGAGAAACCAAGGTAGGAGGAGAAAACAGGACACTAACACAGACTTTTTTCTACGTGAGAAGAGCTCTCACAGGATGGATCAGGAGAGGCTTCAAAAAAATATGATCCACGGTATCTCAATCTTCTAAAACGTATCTATGTTCGAGATAGAGCACCGCTATGATCCCTATCACCGCAGGGACGACCACTTCTTTTAGAGACGTAGCTTCACTTATGGATTCGAACAGCGGCTCTCTGAGAGCACCTAACATCAACCCGAAGAGGAAGGCTATGGTGAGTGACCGTGCCCTTTCTAAAAGGTGATCGAGGAGCTTAGCTAGGCCGAACAAACCAGTAAAAGCCCCTGCCATGAATATGGTGATGATCAGCAGATCCATGCCGTATAGAGCTTTTAAAAGGAACTCGTACTGGCCGAGTATCATCAATATGTATGAACCAGATATACCTGGGAGTATCATGGACGCCACCGAGAACATACCTCCGAAGAAGATCATGGCGGGATGATCGGATTCGATGCCTCCTTGGACGCTCAGTAGAAGTGAGATCGCCGCGAATCCAATAACCGCTGAGAGAACAGACTTCAAATTCAACTCGTCTATATACTTGTAGATCAGTATCACTGATCCTCCGATAAGTCCGAAGAAAAGCGCGTATGTAGGAGAGGGATAAGCTTCTATCAAATAACTCAATATCCTGGCGATGCTCACCACCGCGGTAAGTGCACCGATAAAAAGGGCACCTAAAAAAGGAAAATCTATCTTTTTCAACCCCGACTTGACTCCTTCTAGGTCTAATTTTATCAAACGAACTGGTATGTCTTTAGGTATCTCGTTTATCGAATGAATTAACTTATCGTAGATCCCCATCACCAGCGCTACCGTTCCTCCTGAAACGCCAGGGATTATATTGGCTCCGCCCATGAATAATCCTATGATGAAGTCTTTGAGCATCCTTTTGATCTTCATGGTTGTGGTTAAAGCCAATGAGCCTACTTCTATATATCTTTCCTTTTAACCTACGAACGATATGAGTAGAGGTAGTACCACGAACAGTCCTACCCAGGTGAATATATTGGCGAATATACCCACCATTATTGGTCTTATAAGGTTGTTAGAAAGGAAATCGTTGACTGAAGCGGAATTCATAAGCCTCTGTATATCCTTTACCGTGGGTTCCCTGACCTTTGCTTCGACGTAGCCCGCTATCCATCCAGGGCCGATGAGCGTTAAAGACATGAACGGAGCCAGAACGAAAGACGTCAATATAGAAAGTACGTGTCCCCTGCCCATTAGTGCCCCTAAGGAAGCCATACCTCCGACGGCGATAAACCAGTAAAGCCAAGCCCTCCATATATTGAGCACGTCCGAGAAGAGAAATAGATAGGTGGCTAAACTTATGAAGAATATAGGCGAAGCGTACCGCAGCAGTTTTTTGTAAACCTTCTTCCCGACTTCCTCCAGATGTGCGTGGCCTGTTACTTCGCCCTGCCTCTTTTCTTCTTCGATGAGATCGGTGAGCTTATTTTCTACTACTTCCATCTTGCTTCTAGGGATTATAGCAAGCGTCTTTCCATCCTTGGATATCTGGTATATCCTCCGGGACATATATTCCAGTCTTTCCTCTCTTGCCATCCCAGCGATATCGGGAGAAAACTTATCCAAGGTGCTTATGACGCCCTCCACCATGTCGTCATGTTTCTCTAATTCGTCCACCGATCTAGCTTTCTTCTCATCAGAAAAAGATAACATGGCCGATCTGAAGTACCAGCCTACTTTGAAAGTCTCTATGGGGGACATGTCACCTACGGCCCTTTTTAGTGTTATGGTTATATCCCTATCTATGAACTCGACATCCACATCCAAAAAGTCGGCGACGTCCACCAGTTCGGCGATGTGTGTTTCGGGTTCAAGTTTTTTGAAATTTCTCAGGTTCTCTCTCACCGCGTCCACGAACATCTGGTACATCAGGGTACTGGATTCTCCTCCTTTGTAAGAAGATAACAACGGTTTTTCCAACCACTCTTTCTTCTCTTCTAAAGATTCGAACCGCTTCTCACAGAGTGCCAAGCCTATTGATGTGGGTTCATATCTGTCTATAAGTTCAGTTAGTTCTTCCTTTAGATCATCTCCCCCTATGTAGTCTACGCCCACCAGTATTATCTCATCGCTGAATTCGGTTACTTCCATACTAAGCTGATTTCTATCAGAATCAATATTACTAAAACTTTTTTATACTTTGTGACCCTCCCTCATAATGATGTTGGCAGCGGTCGGATGGGCCTTATTATTGGCCTTTGGTGTCCTACTCCTGGTGAAGGGAGCCGATATTTTGGTCGAAGGAGGAGGAAGGACCGCGGCCTACCTCGGGGTCTCTTCTGTTGTCATCGGTCTCACTCTAGTATCCTTCGGTACTTCCCTACCCGAACTCGGCTCCAGTGTAAACGCGGTGCTGAAGAGCAAAGGAGGTATCTCCATCGGCAACGTCATCGGTTCCAACATAGCAAATGTTCTTCTAGTATTGGGTTTGAGCGCTTTGATCAGACCTATATCCGTTGAACAAAAGGCTATCAAAAGGGAGATCCCCGCGATGTTCGGAGCAATCGGCCTCTTATTTCTCTTCGTATCCTCTTTCTACTCCGACCGTCACGTCATCGAGAGATGGGAGGGTCTTTTATTGCTTGTAGCTTTTGTAAGTTACATCGTTTTTTTCATTTGGATCGCCTATAAAGCGAAGGATGAGGAAGCCGCAGAGATATCATCGGTCGATGTAGAATTTGAGGTCTTCAAGAGAGTAAAGGACTTCGATTGGAAGACCAATATCGCCAAGATACTTATCGGTATCCTGGGGATAGTCATAGGCTCAGAGTTGATGATACGCGCCGCGATTTTTTATATAGACGAGTTCCATCTGATCGAAGGAGTAGTGGGATTGACTATAATCGCCATATCGACCTCGCTACCAGAACTGGCGGCTTCGACGGTCGCCTCGTATAAGAATCAATCAGGCATATCCTTCGGGAACGTTATAGGCTCGAACACTTTTAACATACTGATGGTTCTGGGTGTTTCCGCATCTTTGACGCCTCTTGCATTTTCTCCCGAGTTGTATTCCAGCCTTTTCATAATGTTATTTGTCTGCATATTTTTGACAACCATCATACATTTCAGAAAAAAAATTTCCCGCTTGGAAGGTACACTGATGCTAGCCGCTTATTTCGTTTACCTATATTATATAATTTACATGGCTTAGGATCAATAGCCGTATCGGAACACTTTACGATTTTTGATGAACAGTATGAGTCCGACGAGGGAGAGAAACAG
>PWHU01000068.1 GCA_003555395.1 Thermoplasmata archaeon | reverse complement strand
TGCTGACTTCTTTGCTTTTCTGCTGGATGAAACCCATGACTTCTCCGGCTTTATCTACGGCTTCTTCGCTGTCGTAGGGTATACCCAACTTCATCAGCATATGGTGCCATCCCATCACACCTAAACCTATCTTCCTGTTCTCCTTCACCTTCTTCGTTATCGCGTCCTCTTCGCCTTCATAACCTTCTACGTCGGGGAAGTCCGAAGCATCTATCACATTATCTAAAAAGCGAACGGCCATATCGGTTATATCCTCTAATTTGTCCCAGTCGATTTCGCCGTCGTCTACACAGTGCGAGAGATTGATATGACCAAGATTGCACGCCTCGAAATCTTCCAATGGTTGTTCACCGCAGGGATTAGTAGCGTCTATAAAATGTTCTGGATACTCTTCCACGTCGAAGGGGTTGTCCTCGTTTATCCTGTCCAAAAAGAGTATGCCGGGTTCGCCGTTCTTCCATGCCTGATTCACGATCTTATCGTATATCTTTCGTGCGTCAAGATGGCCCACTACTTCCTGACTTCTAGGATTTATAAGAGGATATTCTTCTCCTTCACCAACGGCTTCCATGAACTCTTCCGTCAAGGCTACAGAGATATTGAAATTTTCGAGTTCGCCCTCTTCGTCCTTGGCTTCTATGAACTCCTCTATATCGGGATGTTGAACGGATAAAACCGCCATCTGGGCGCCTCTCCTTCTTCCTCCCTGTTTGATCGTGTTACACATCTCGTCGTACACTTTCATGAATGAGACAGGACCACTGGCTATACCCCCTGTAGATTTCACCATGTCTCCTCTAGGTCTCAACCTGGAGAACGTGTAACCGACTCCGCCGCCGGACTGAAATATCTTTGCGGCGTTCTTCACCTGTTGAAATATACTGTCCATGTTATCCAAAGGAGAAAGTACAAAACAGGCGCTCAGCTGACCTAATTCTAGCCCAGCGTTCATCAAAGTCGGCGAGTTCGGGATGAAATCTAAAGCTATAAGAGCCTCATAAAATTCCTCTTTCTCCTCTTCAAATGTCCTATCATCATCGTAATAATCTTCATTCACCTTAGCGATGGCTTCTGCGACTCTCTCGAAAGCTTCCTCGGGCGTCTCGACGACGGTGCCATCTTGGTCCCTCCTAAGGTATCTTTCCTCCAATATCTTTCTGGCATTTTTGGTCAACTCAGTATTCTCCATATTAGTAAACCTCGACGGACTTGCGTATAGGATAACCATTTTATGAATATTCCGATATAGGGACTATCATAATAATCTATATATTGTCAAAGATCGTTTAAAATTCGATGTTCGTCAGAAAGTAGATAACGTAAAAAATGCTAACTTCTATATACGAGTTATCAGCCTGTTATCATAAGGTGATGATATGGGCGAAGAACAAGCGGTAATAGTTATAGATATGATAAACGACTTCGTTACCGGTAAACTCGGCAGCGAGCATGCGGAAGCAGTTGTTCCGAATCTGCGAGATTTTTTAGAAAGGGCGAAAGAAGAAGATATCCTGAAGATCTTCGTTCAAGACAGCCACGAAGAGGATGATCCTGAGATCTCTCACTGGGGCCCCCATGCCATGAGAGGTGAGGAAGGATCCGAGACCGTACCGAAACTGGATGGCTTAGCGAATCGAAAGTTGAACAAAAGATTCTACGATTCCTTCTACAAGACGGACCTCGAAAAAGTGCTCAAAAAAAATGAGATCGTTGAAGTTATATTGACGGGAGTCACCACGAATATATGCGTTCAAAATACGGCTGCCGGCGCCTTTTATAGGGGTTTCGATATCGTAGTTTTAAAAGATTGTACGGCCGCTTCCTCGATGCAGAAACACGAAGAGGCCCTAGATTACATGGAGTCGATATTCGGCGCGAACATATTGTCCAGTGACGAAATGATAGAAAAGTGGTAAAAAGAAAGGGGTTTTAAGAGGGTTTTTTTCACTCCGGCTTCTCGGGTTCTATCTGGTCTTCTTCAGTAGCTCCGCTTTCTTCGGGGCCTTTCCACCCGTGTGCTTTCTCCGCGGCCGATATATCTTCTTTCTGACTCGGCGGTTCTTGAGTTTCTTCTTCTTTCTTTTTCTTCTTTTTATTCTTGAACATGCCGGAAAGTCCCTTCTTTGAACTGTTGAAGTATCCCGTTGAAAGCAGGTAAACCGCCCCGATGAGTAAGAGCAGTAATATGATACCGATCAGTCCGAAGAGTGATAGACCTCTGACGACTCTCAAGCTCAAAGCGGAAGGATCTTCTTCGACCTCTACAGGCTCCGTGTTGAACGTGCCTCCATAGGATTCGACGTGTAGGAAGTAGGTTCCGTCGGATACTTCGGGTACCTCTACGGTGAAAGTTCCCTCGGGACTATCCGTCTGTATCCTGCCCGTTTGATCCGTGGCTTGGAAGAAGTAATTCAGGCTTATCTTTTCGGGCAATTTCGCATCACCTACAGGTCTCAATTTGTACCGTATCTCTATCTCCTCGCCGGGTTCGTAAACTCCCGTTGTATATCTCGAACTGGTCTCTATGCTTATCTCAAGTTGGTATCGGGCTGCTTTACGGAGTTCCAAAGATTCTTCGACCAATGTACCGTCAGTAGAGACCACTTCCAATCTCACTTCGTACATAGACGTGGGCACCTCTGGAACTTCGAAGGTGAATTCGCCTTCTTCCGGTTCGCCCATCTCGATTATGTCGTCGTGTCTGTCCAACACTTTGTAAGTCTCTGATCGAGTGACATTGGTCCCTATCACTTCGTAATCGAAGTTGATGGTTTCGCCACCTACGTATTCATTTTGGTCTGCATTCAAAAGAAGATCCAGCTCAAAAACGGGGATATCCATGAGTGAAGAACCTGTTGTTTCTTGATCTATCTTAGCGTCTACTCTGATATACAGGTTATCTTCTTGATTGAAGTTTTCAGGTACGTTGAATACTATGGTTCCTCCTGAGGCGTATCCTTTTTCATAGACTTTCTCTATCAACCACGGGTATCCTTTGAACACTTCGTACCTGACATTGGCGTCCACAACTTCTCCCTGCTGGGTCACCGTGTAACTCACTTCGACCCGCTCGCCGGGCGAATAGCTGTGCTTTTCTCTGTCTAAGATCACATCTAGTCTCTTTATCTCCTCTTTTATCAGGATCTCCCTTTCCACGGCGTGATCGATCATGTCATGCTTCTCCGCTGTAACGTTCACATGATACGAGCCATCGCTGATGGTTTCGGAAAGATGTATGGGTATCACCACTCTTCCGCTGTCATCAGTTCTTCCGGACGATTCGTAGCCTCCGACGATCTCACCTTCGTGTTTTAGCATCACCGTTACTTCCGCATCTTCTATCTTCGAGTCAAAAACGCTGGTCTCAGCAGTGACATAGATGGTCTGTCCCGGTAGGTATTCGTCGTCGTCTGTCTCGAAACTCACTGCCAATTCACCGACGTTTATGGTGCTCCACCAATAGGTAGTATGCTCTTGAGCCGTTCCATTAGCCCACAGTTCGATGATCAGAGAACTAGCGACCAATATGTCTTCAGGTACTTCAAATTCAAAATGACCGTCGTAAGGGATCTGCTCTTTCTCGACCCTTTCGTTGAAATCTTCGTCATAATAAGTTATCCTGTACTCAACATCCAAGTTCGAAGCCTCGGAACCGTCTATAAGTTCTTCGACTGTATAATGAACCTCTACTGTCTCCCGTGGTATGTAAGCGCCTTTATCAGTTGCGGCGTCGAGTGAATACTTCTTCAACTCGAAAGCTTCGTCTTCCAATCTGTCGCCGTCTGACGAATAAACCACTACGTAGTAAGTTCCGTCGGGCACATCTTCAGGTATGATGTACTCTTCGATCCATAGTTCGTTCTCGAATTCCTGTCCTTCCCAGACCGCATCTTCTAACGGTTCTTCGTCTTCGTCTTCTATAGTGATGTCTATCTGATCTTCATAATTACTCTCTATCCTTATCTCCATCTCCTGACCTTGAGTGTATTGATCATCGATCACGATGTTGATACCGACTATCGTGAATCGGTGGCTGGCATACAGTTCTTCGCTTTCATCGTCATACACGTTGAGTGTATAATCTCCGAGACCGGCTAACTGCCAGGCTCGAAATTCACCCCTGACATTACCATCTTCGTCCACATTATATTGACCTATGAATTCTTCTTCTTCGTGCTCACTCTGCACGTAGACGTTGACTCTGTGGGGAAATGGGAATTCCTCTTCTGGTGGATGTCCGTACTGATCTCTGATCCTGGCCTCAAAGTATACCCAGTCGCTTTCATCGAAATAATTCTTGTCGTTGCCCTCTGCATCGGTGGTCCTGACCGTGGATCCTTCGGTGAAGTCCTGTTCCTCATATACTATTATATCTCGTGTAGTAACTACCACTTCTTCTTCCGTGTGATAAAGTTCCAGGTAATAGTTACCGACGCCGTCGTGTTGCAAGAAACGGAAGGGATGATCGGAACTGATGAAATTTCCGTTCTCGTCAGTGGTGATGAACATCTGATCCTGGACTTCATCCGCTTCGTCCATCAACCTTACACGGTATTCGGTTTCTGCGTCTGCAAATACATCGAAATTGATGTTATGATCTACCAAGAACTCGTCTCGCCGATTACCTTCGTCGTCTGTCGGATATATCTCACCGTCTTGCCGTGTACTGACCGATATGGCCACTGCGGAGAACAGTGAGACCACCAACAGGGCAATCACTACCATATTTAGGACTCTTTTATTCTTCATCTTTTCACCTGACAGTTTTATCTCTAATATCTCTATAATCTGATAAGAGTTTTCATATATAAATCTTTTAGTATGACGTAATAATATACTTTAGAAAACAATGATTAAATTTAAATATGTTCATGTGCAATCCGGTTGGACATGACGTGTTTTGACCGGGAGGAAAACAATATATGATCCGGTTCGGACCCAGCGGCATCCCGCTTTCCTGCAAGGGAAGAACCCTGGAAGACGGAGTAGAAGACGTGCATAAATTAGGCCTCAGCGCCTTCGAGGTTCAATTTCTCCGGCCCAAAGTGAGGACTAGACCTGTCGAGGAAGACGAGGTCGGTCTCAAGGCTAAAGAAGTGCCTGGAAAATTTATCATAGGGGTCAACAGAGGCCGTGATTACAGAGAGATATTCGTCGAAGATCTGGATAAGGAGCTAGAACCAGGGGACATGACGCACTCGGTAACGGGAGGCGTTTCAGAGGACTTTTATAAATTCCCTAAACTGGCAAGATTAAGCAAAGAAATCGATGTGAAGATGTCTCTGCATACTCCTTACTACATGAAATTCACAGATAAAGATACTGGGCCAGTGGAAAAATCCAAGCGGTGCTTCCGATACGGCGCCATAATGGCGGACGAACTCGACGCCGATACGGTGGTGACCCACTTAGGATTCAAAGACGAAGATAAGGACATCGGTGATATCGAAGAGGCGGCGGTGGAAAATCTCAGAGAACTAAGAGACTGGGTGTCAGAAAACTGCGAGAACGAGATAAAGATCGGTATAGAAACTCAGACCGGCGAGGACATCTACGGGAACTTAGATGAGACCCTGGAGATATGCCGCCAAGTTTCCGATACCGTACCCGTGATCAATTTTGCCCACGTGAAAGTTGAAGATCGATATCCTTTAGACGACCAAGAAGATTACGCCGACATATTCGACATGTGCAGTAATTTTGTTCAAGACGAGTTTTATGTGAACTTTTCAGGTGTCGAGGAAAGAAGAAAGAACGAATGCAGGATGACTCCCATAAAAAGAGGAGACCTGCATTTCGAAGATCTGGTGGGATACCTCATAGAAACAGAAGAGAACATAAATATCATCTCGACTTCGCCGTTGAAAGAACACGACGCCATGTACATGAAAGTCATCTTCGAACGTATCTACACCAGAGAGATAGGAAAAGAATTAAGGCGAGAGCGAGAAGATGAATGATATAGAAAAAGAGAGGCTTCTTGAAGATAGCGTTGACCACATCCTCAGGACCATCAAAGATTCTCTGAGGACTCCTGACTTTGAGAAGATAAGTAAAGCCGTAGAACTTATCTTGTCTTCCAATAACGTTTTCGTTTACGGTTCTGGTAGATCTGGTCTGGTGAGTAGAACTTTCGCGATGCGGTTGATGCAGCTCGGGTTGAATTCATATTTCATAGGAGAAACGACTACACCTGCGGTCAAGGGTGGAGATTGCCTCTTCTTAGTCTCCAAAACAGGTGAGACTCAAACCGCGATCCAGACCGCCCGGATAGTCGACGAGCGTGTTCCCGATGCGGATATAATAGTACTTTCGGCCAGTCCTGAATCTACTCTCGTAGAGTTCGGCGACGTCAACATCGTCATAGATATCCAGAACGGCCATGAAGACAACCGCTTAGCCCCGCTCGGTACGGTCTTCGAAGATTCCGCAATGATCTTTCTAGATGGACTAATAGCGGTCCTGATGGAGGAACTGGGAGAAGACGTAGAAGACCTGAAAGACAGACATCCTATTTTGGTATAGCCAAAGAAGTCGGATGGCAAAAGATTTATAGACCACCTTTAATCATCAGATGAATCAAACATTTCAACGGAGTTGAATAAAGTGCCGAATGGATTGAATGCTGCAAGACAGTTAAAGAAGAATCGCCAAAAGTTCAGATGGAACGATATGGATTACAAGAGAAGAAAGCTCGGTTTAAAAGAGAAAACCGATCCTTTAGAGGGAGCTCCACAGGGCAAAGGTATCGTGCTGGAAAAAGTGGGTATAGAGGCGAAACAGCCGAATTCCGCCATAAGAAAATGTGTTAAGGTACAGCTTATCAAGAACGGGAGACAGGTAACTGCTTTCGCACCTGGAGAAGGAGCCATCAGTTACATAGACGAACACGACGAAGTCTTGATAGAAGGTATAGGCGGGATGAGAGGGAAAGCCAAAGGAGATATCCCCGGTGTTAGATACAAAGTGGTCAAGGTCAACAGAGTCGCGTTATCTGAACTCATAGCCGGCAGGAAAGAGAAACCGTTGAGATAATTCTATTTAAAGGTGAATTGGATGCCTGAAGATAAAAGTCAAGAACAGAATATGTCCGAAGAACAGCGGAAAAGAGAAGAACTTTATGAAAAACTAGACATGCCACTTCTGTTCGATAAGTACGACATGAAAGAAGTGGATGTCCGAGATCCCGGTTTGGAAAAGTACATAAATTTACTGCCTATCTTGGTTCCTCACAGCGGTGGAGATCACGCCAAAAAAAGGTTTGAGAAGGAAAAGGTCAGTATAATCGAAAGGCTGATCAACCACATCATGAGGACCGAGGACTATACAGGGAAAAAGATGAAGAGTTACAACACGGTCAAAAACGCTTTGGACGAGGTCAACAAAAGAACGGACGATAATCCGGTCCAGGTGCTTGTAAGAGCCATAGAGAACAGCGCCCCGAGAGAGGAAACCACCCAGATAACTTACGGTGGTATCTCTGTACCTAAAGCTGTCGACGTTTCTCCCTGTAGAAGGATTTCCTTAGCCTTGTCAAAGATCGCACAGGGTGCCGTCAACGCATCTTACAAAAATAACAAGGACATATCAGTCTGTTTAGCGGAAGAGCTGATCAAGGCTTCGAGAGGAGACAGAGACAGTTTTGCAGTGAACAAAAAAGAAGAAACTGAAAGGATGGCGGCTTCAGCGAGATGATAAAAAACATTTTACAAAAACTTTATTTGGTGATTTTTTATGGGACGAAAGGAAAAGAATGTTCAGAAAGCTCGGAAATTGATGGATAGACCGAAACAGATACGTAATATAGGTACCGCGGCACATATAGATCACGGGAAGACGACATTGAGTGATAATTTGATAGCCGGCGCGGGCATGATGTCAGAAGAACTCGCAGGTAAGCAGCTGATGTTGGATTTCGACGAACAGGAGCAGGAGAGAGGTATAACCATCGACTCCGCGAATGTGTCCATGGTCCATGACTTTGAAGGAGAAGAATATCTGATAAATTTGGTCGATACACCCGGTCACGTTGACTTCGGAGGTGACGTTACAAGGGCGATGAGAGCCGTCGACGGCGTGATAATAGTAGTGTGCGCGGTAGAAGGAATAATGCCGCAGACTGAAACGGTGATCCGTCAGGCGCTGAAAGAGAAGGTCAAGCCTATACTGTTTATAAATAAAGTGGATCGTCTTATCAAGGAATTAAATGTAGGAGCCGAAGAGATGCAGCAAAGGTTCCACAAGATCATAAGGAATGTTGACCAGCTCATAAAGAACAACGTTCCCGAAGAATTCGAAGGAGAGTGGAGACTCAACGTCGAGGATGGCAATGTGGCATTTGGTTCCGCGCTCCAAAATTGGGCGATCTCTGTTCCTTACATGAAAAAAGAAGGGATAACTTTTAAAGATATTTACGAACACATAGAAGGAGGAAAAGAAAAAGAGCGCGAGCTTTTGAAAATAGCTCCTCTGCACGAAGTACTTTTGAACCAAGTTATAAGACACATGCCCGATCCGATCACGGCACAAAAATACAGGATACCACACATCTGGAGAGGGGACCCAGAGAGCGAAGTCGGTCAGACCATGATAAAATGTTCAGAAGATGGCCCAACCGCTATGATGGTGACCAAGATACTGATAGACGAACATGCCGGTGAGATCGCTGTCGGCAGACTTTTTGGTGGCAAGATAGAAGATGGTATGGAACTACATATAGATGATCAGCCTCGTAAGAACAGGGTACAACAGGTATCTTTGAGCGTAGGAGCAGACAGGATACCTGTTGATGAGATAAAGGCAGGAAACGTAGTAGCCATAGGCGGCTTAAGGGATGCGATCGCCGGCTCAACTATAAGTTCCGTAGAAGACGTAGTGCCCTTTGAAGAGATGAAGCATTTTTCCGAACCAGTAGTTACAAAGGCCGTCGAAGCGAAAAATACCGCAGACCTGCCGAAACTGATAGAAGTTTTAAGATCTGTAGCTAAAGCCGACCCATCTATAGACATCGAGATAGATCAAGAGACAGGCGAGCACCTGATATCCGGGATGGGCGAACTACATCTGGAGATCACTGAGCACCGCATACAGGAAGAACACGGCGTGCCTATAACTTCCTCTGAACCCATCGTTGTGTACAGAGAATGTATCGATCACGAGGGCGGAACATTCATGGGCGTTTCCCCCAACAGACACAACCGTTTCTATTTCGACGTAGAACCTCTAGAAGAGGACATTGTTCATGCCATAGACCAGGGCGACATATCCGTCCACGGCAAGATAAAAAATAAGGCAGACCTCGCGAAAGAGTTGAGAGAACTCGGTTTGGATAAAGAGCAGTCAAAAAATATAGTCACATTCTATGAAGATAACGTACTTTTGAACATGACAAAAGGGATTCAGTATCTGAACGAAACGATGGAGCTCATCGAACAAGGATTCGAGGAGATTTGTGAAGAAGGTCCACTCGCAAGAGAACCCTGTAAAGGTCTGAAAGTTAAGCTCGTTAACGCTAAATTGCACGAAGATACGATACATAGAGGACCCGCTCAAGTTATACCCGCGGTGAAGAACGCCATTTACGGGGCCATGTGTCAGGGCGACAGAGTACTGCTTGAGCCTAAACAAAAGGTCTTTATCGATACTCCCTCCGATCTCATGGGAAATGTGAACGTCGAGATACAGCAGAGAAGAGGCGATGTTATCGACATGAAGCAGGAGGGCAGCGACTCACATATAGTGGCTAAATGTCCCGTATCCGAGATGTTCGGTTTTTCAGGAGACATAAGGAGCGCAACAGGTGGTAAAGCACTATGGTCCACGGAACACGCGGGCTTCGAAAAAGTTCCGGATTCACTACAGCCCGAGATAGTCCGTCGGATCAGGGAAAGAAAAGGTCTGAATCCAGAACCGTTCAACGAGTCTCATTACTCGGATTGAGCGGGGAAAACCTTTTAATAAATCTTTTTTCTCTTCTTTCTCCATGACAGAGAACGAGAGCTCGGTGTTCAGTAGAGATCTCCTCAGCATGCTGTACGCATTCCTAGCTGCTTTGGGTATCGCATTTTACGTGTCTTGGTCATATCTCTACGGTACGTGGACGGATATAGGTGTCTACTCCGTGACCATAGTGATGGTAGGATTCGGGATAATAGGTTACCTATTGTATTCTGTAGAAGAGTAGTTATCGTTTAAAAAAATAGGAAGGGCGAATTTTGCCCGTTTCACTCCTTTTTGCACAGGTAAGCGGCTTCCACGTCTTCTTCACCGCAGTGCAGGCAAGTTCCTTGGTACTCTTCTTCTCCGTAAAGGGTTCCTAAGATGTGCCTGTCAGTCTTCTCTTCAACTACTTCACCGCACCGGCGACTGCCGCACCATCCTATCCTGTAGACTTTTTCTTCCGTGATCTCCGACATGTTCTCGACATCGACGATATTGTCTTCCAAAAATTCCTCCGCTTTCCTATACATCTCTTCTTCCATGGCGTGATGTTCTTCCTTGACCTTCTCAACGATGTTGTCCGAGTCATACTCATCTTTGCTGCCGGTATCTCTTCTGACTAAAGTAATCGTTTCCTTCTCGAGCTCATCCGATCCAACATCTATCCTCAATGGTATACCTTTCTGCTCGGAATCGAAGAACTTGCTCCCGGGTCTTACGTCCTCTCTATCATCGATATCGACCCGGATGTCAGCAGCTTCTAAATCCTCTTTTAACCCCCTGCAGTATCCGAGTATATCGTCCTTTTTCTCACCATAGGTTATAGGTATTATCCTGACCTGGATAGGAGCTATCTCAGGAGGTAAGACTATGCCTTTCTCGTCGCCGTGAATACCGACTATGGCACCGACCAGTCTTGCGGACATTCCATAGGTTGTCTGGTGAACGTGCTTGTGTTCGCCGTCGATGTCCTCGTACATGATATCATAGGCTTCGGCAAAGTTGGTCTTGTACTGATGGATGCCAGCGATCTGTAACAGTCTTCCCGTGGGCAGTAAAGAATCCACCCCTACGGTGTATTCTGCACCAGGGAATTTATCCCATTCAGTCCTTTTCAATTGAAGGTTGGGTAGGCAGAGCTTTTTGGCTAACTTATCCATTATCTCCAGGTCCTCTTTTATCTGTTCCTCGGCTTCTTCGGCGGTCTCGTGACACGTATGAGCTTCGAAGAAGTGTATCTCTCTCATCCTAGTAAAAGCTCTAGTCTGCTTGGTCTCGTATCTAAAAACGTTGACCATCTGGAATATCTTCAAAGGAAGGTCCGCGTGCGATCTGATCCAAAGATCGAAAACAGGGTACATCGCGGTCTCACTGGTCGGCCGTAATAGTAGAGGCACGTCAAGCTCGTTTCTACCGGCTCTTGTGACCCAATATACCTCGTCACCGAAACCTTTGATATGGTCCGCTTCCTTCTGGAATTCGTCCTCGGGTATGAGGAGCGGAAATTTCACCTCTTCGTGATCGGTCTCCTTCATGTACCCCGTTGTCTTTGAATCGATGTTCGACATCAACTTCCAGCCGTAAGGTCTCCATATGTTCATACCTTTGACAGGATACCTTTTATCAGTCAGATTTGAATCTTCGATCACTTCGTTGTACCATCGGCTGTAATATCGAGGATCGACCTTCTCATACGGCTCTTTTTTCTCTTCGCCCATACATAACACCTGTGGAATTTGAAACGTAGGTTTGACGTGGAGTGTAAATGTGAACCCCCTTTTTAACTATTCGGTTTTGACTGTCAATTTCCGCCGCCTAGGTGAGAATATTTTTTCCTGAGTCTTCGTATCTCCCTCTTCTCTTTTCCAGAAAGATATCTTCCTATATCCTCGTGCTTGTCCGCGTCCCAGACAGGCCTGTACTGGCTCATTATGTTCACTCTGGGCTCTTCTAGTTCGGAATCTATCCATTCAAGCAGAGGTTTGGTACAGCATTCCATGTGACCCGGTAAGACCAGGTGCCTGATTATAAGATCGCCGGTTTTCTCAGCCATGAGATGATTTCTTTTCACAACGGAAGTGTAGTTTTTGACCTTTGAGAGCCTTTCAGCGCACTCTTCATCCCAATACTTGAAATCCGTCAGGTAGACGTCCATGAGTCCCGACAGTATCTCCATGGTTTCCTCGGTCAGATACATGTTAGAATTCCATATCTGAGGTAACGGACTCGAAAGGTTATCGAGAACTTCGAGAACATAAGGTATGTGAGGAGTGGGATCTCCACCTACCCAGTTTACGTTCTTTCCTCCACCGCCTTGTATGCGGTCCGCTAGTATCACGGGAGATATCTCGATGCCCTGGTTGAGCTGGCTTATCTCATAGTTCTGACAGAAAACACAGTTGAAATTACAGCCTGCGAAGAAGACCGTATGGGAAGGAACGAGCTCCCTTTCTTCTCCCATGTGGAGGAATTCGGAAGAGATTTTGGTCTCGGTCACCCTGCATGCTCCCTTTTCCCCCTTCTTCCTGTTCACTCCGCACCTTCTCTCGCAGAATATACAGTTCTCCAGTATTCTTTCAGCCAATTCTCTTTTGATTTCCAGAGAAGGCACACCGTCCTTTCTCTGTTTTTCTAATTCGATCCAAAGATCGTCGTACGTATAGATAGAATAGTCTTTACCTCTATCTTTTTCTTTGGCTAGGAGATAGTAAGGATCGATATCCCCGGTCAATATACTGCTGTATCTTTCCAACATCGACTGTTAAAGAGATCGGTCAGTATAAGATTTTTATGAAAGCTCGCATCATTCAAGATCTGAGAGATAGGTAGGTGTGTAATATCATGATCATCCAAGCCGTTAGTACCAATATAGGAGGGAGTTGCCCCGGCATGTTTCGGGAGAGGTACAGCGCTTCAGCTTTCACGTAAAAGAAAGTGGATAAGAACAGGAAAAGATGGAATTTCATCACCGCTAGCATCTTCATCCTATCACGTATGTTCTTCTTGAAGGCCATCAAAAAGCCCTGTGAAACGACTAGACCTAACCAGACCATGATCATACCGAGATAGTCTGGTATCAAGAAAAGAGGAAGGATAAAGATCAGCGCGGCTATCCCTGTCTGAAAATAAGGTAATATAGGATAATAAAATAGATCATCGATCACGTCAGGAGTGACTTCTTTGAGTCTTTTCCCCCATGTCTCTTTTGAAAACGAGAGTAGCAGAGCGCCTACGACAAAAAAAGGTACACTCCCCAGATCATGATGAAAATCTAGAGATAAAGCGGCGTCGGAACCAAGCAGGAGAAGGGCTATCCCCACCAAAAATCGTCTTTTATCTATTTTATGCATCGGCGCAGATATTCTATCGTCTCTAAAAATAGTTTATGGTCTTTAATGGATCTGTTTTGTGTGAACGTTGACGTGAATATTTAGGTCATTTTGAAAGTGCCGGAATAGAAAGATTGTTATACTCATGCGTCAAAATAGTCTAACGATGGATTACTTCGAGGAAATAATCCGAGATATAAAGGAAGGGCGGATCACCACGCCGGAAGAACTCCAGCAAGGTAAGATAAGACTATGCAGGAAGCACGGTAGAGACGAGCTGCCGAAGAACTCGGATATCTTAGAAAAAGTCGAAAGGATGGAGGAGGTCTCAAGAGAGGAAGTCGTTAATGTGCTACAGAGAAAACCCGCACGAAAGAAATCTGGCGTTTCCGTTATCGCGGTGATGACCTCTCCGGCGGAATGTCCTCACGGGAGATGCAAGATGTGTCCCGGAGGGCCCGAAAGAGAAAAACCCAGTCCACAATCGTATACGGGTGAAGAACCCGCTGCTTTAAGAGGAGAAAGGAACGATTTTGATCCATACCGGCAGGTAGAGGACAGGCTGGCCCAATACAGAGCTATAGGGCACGAGTCGGACAAGATAGATATGATCATAATGGGAGGAACCTTTCCCGCGAGAGACTGGGATTACCAGAAAAATTTTGTTGAACGTTGTTTCGACGCCCTGAACGGTAAAATATCCTCGTCACTAAAAGAGGCGCACGAAGTCAACGAATCTGCGGAGAAAAGATGCATCGGACTAACCGTAGAAACTAGACCGGACTACTGCAAGGAAAAAGAACTGGACCGCATGTTGAAACTCGGTACCACTAGAGTTGAGATCGGTGTTCAATCTATAAGGAACAGCATACTGAAAAAGATCGAAAGGGGCCATTCCGTCGAGGACTCGATAGAAGCGACCAAACTTGCTAAGGAAAGAGGACTGAAGGTATGCTACCACATGATGCCGGGACTCCCGGGGATGAATAAAGCTCAAGATATAAAAGACTTTATCGAACTGTTCAGAAACGAAAAGTATCAACCCGACATGTTGAAGATCTATCCTACTCTGGTAGTGAAAGGTACCGAGTTATACGAACTGTGGAAAAAGGGGGATTACGAACCTTTAGACACGGACGATGCCGCCGAGGTCGTAGCCGAGATGAAAGCTAGCTTGCCAAAACATGTGAGGATACAGAGAGTTCAAAGAGATATCCCGTCGCAGTTAGTAGAAGCTGGTGTCAAAAAGAGCAACCTCAGACAATATGCTAGAGAAAATTTACATGAAAAGAATAAAAGATGTGACTGCATAAGGTGTAGAGAGGTCGGTCATTCCAGGGAAGAATTCGATCCAGGATCACTGGGTTCGAAAAGATACGTTTACCTAGCATCAGGTGGTGTTGAACATTTTATAGAACTGAGCGACTCAAACGATATCCTCGTCGGGTACGCCAGGCTGAGAACGAACGGAGAGGCCGTCCCGACAGTTAGAGAGTTGAAGGTCGTAGGTGAGATGACCCCCGTTGATCAGGAGAGCAGAGACTTTCAGCACTCCGGCTTCGGAACGAAACTATTGAAAGGATGTGAAAGGATAGCAGAAGAGAGAGGGAAAAAGTTGAGAGTGACCAGCGGTGTGGGTGCCAGGGATTATTACAGAAAACACGGCTACGAACTTAGAGGCTTTTATATGGTCAAAGATTTGTGACTTCTTATTTTCAGTAAGAAGGTATTCTCTCCCAGCCCACCGGCCTGTTACTGTCGTGGGGTATGAAAATTAATTCTTCAGCCTCGAAGTCTTCTGGAAGGTCGAATACCAACCAGAAGGTG
>PWHU01000172.1 GCA_003555395.1 Thermoplasmata archaeon | reverse complement strand
TCAGGGAATCAGAAGTCAACGAACCTTTATTGAATTGGCGTTCACTCGACGGGCAGGAAGCGATAAACGCCATATACGATACTGATGGAATCGCGGTGGGCCTTGAAGACGAAGAGCTCGTGCACTACAAAGAGCTGCTCCTAGAAAGGGACGATATAGACTGTTTGCCCGCATCGGCTTCAGCTTTGGGTGCCTTGGAAAACTTTTTAGAAGATGAAGAAGATTATGATAGAGCGAGAACTCACGTTATAGTTCTAACATCTGGTGAAAAACATGTTCGGGATTGAGAAAAAGATACCAGCACTCATCTTCGCGGAAGGTGAGTTCGGAAGGATAGACGGTAAGACCGCTAACGGTCTCGTAAGATTCTCGGAGAAGTACGAGATTATAGGCGTGATAGACGGCAGTAGAGAGGAAGGATCCGTAAATGAAGTTCTAGATGATGTAGAAGAAAAGATACCTATATTTGATTCCTTGGAGCAAGCTCTGAAAAAGCTAGAAACAAACCCTGAAGCATTCATAAACGGTATCGCTCGAGATGGAGGAGTCTTCCCATACGACAAGAAGGACATATTCTTGAAAGCTATGGAGCACGGGATGGATCTAGTCCACGGCTGCCATGATCACATATCTGAAGAAAAGGAATTCGAAAGAAAGGCGGAAGAAAACGATGTTGATATCTGGGACGTCCGCAAAGAACCGGAAGACCCACATTTCTTCACCGGAAAGTTGAGGGATATAGACGATCCTCCTAGGATACTGGTCTCCGGTACTGATTGTGCTATAGGGAAAAGAACATTCTGCATAGAACTCTATAAAGAATTAGAAGATAGGGATTACGATCCCGTGTTCGTGGCTACCGGCCAAACGGGCATGATGCAGGGAGCTAGATTCGGATTTCCACTAGATGGTATCCGAGGAGATTTCCTGAGCGGTGAGACGGAACACGTGGTTTGGCAGGCCTCCACCAAGAACGATCCAGACGTCGTTATCGTTGAGGGACAGGCCTGTATCGCCCATCCTCAAGGCGGAAATCCTCTAGCGTTGATGAAAGGTGTACATCCTCACGGAGTCGTACTCATACACGCGCCGGGCAGAGAAGAAAAGGACGGCCTTCCCGATTTTGATCCTCCGGACCTCGATCAGGAAAAAGATACCATCGAATTTTTCTATCCGGATTCTGTCATGGCGATAGGGATAAACCATGAAGGAGGTATCGACGTTGACGAATGGATCGAGAAGTATGAAAAGAGATACGGACTCCCCGTTGAAGACTCTCTTCTCGGTAGACCGACGAAGACCGCGGATAAGATAGAAGAGAATTTCATAAACGGACGACCTGAAGTCGTGAGGGCAAGATGAATATAGAATACAGAAGGATCGACGGAAAACCCACAGAAAAAAAAATCAAAAAGTCCGTCGATCTTTTACACCAGTACCTTAACGAGTTCATCTCTAGAGATGCTCTCGAAAAAGACGTTGAATACTGCTTCGATAAAGGAAGAGTGGTCGCGGCTTACCATGAAGGCGAACTCGTTGGAGTCGTTGTTGGCGTACAAACACCATTTTTCGATAAATTCCATATAGGCCACATAGCGGTCAAAGAAAGATTTCAAGGGAAAGGCGTCGGAACAAAATTGACCGAAAAAGTCATACCTGAAGACGTGGGAGCGAGCGTACATCTTAACATGGATAACCCGGAAGTGGAAAAATTTTACGAGAAGATGGGTTTTGAACAGACTCACAAGCGTTTCAAGAAACCTTCAAAAAAGACGTCAGATTTCAAACCGAGCGATTGAAAAAAAGAAAAGGTTTTGGTTTTTTGGGCTCAGTATCAGTAACCGTCTACACCTTCGTCCACTTCCAGCTCATCTTCTATCACCACTTGGGCCGCGGCTATCCTCGCTACAGGAACACGATAAGGCGAGCAGCTCACGTAATCCAGGTCGGATCGGTAGCAGAACTTAACCGAGGAAGGTTCTCCTCCATGTTCTCCGCATATACCTACTGAGAGATCCTCCTTCATCTGTCTGCCTCTTTTCGTCCCTATCTCGACCAGTTCTCCTATCCCATCCTGGTCTAAAACCTGGAAGGGATCTTCATCCAATATACCTTCGTCGAGATAGTTTGGAACGAAGGTCCCGACGTCGTCTCTGCTGAAACCGAGACCCAGTTGAGTAAGATCGTTGGTCCCAAAGGAGAAAAATTCAGCTTCTTCTGCGATCTTGTCCGCGGTCAAAGCGGCCCTAGGTATCTCTATCATGGTTCCCACTTTATACTCGATCTCATCCCTATCTTCCTCTTCGAAAACTTCCTCGTGAACCGGCTTAACAACCTTCTCTTTAACGTTCCCAACTTCCTTTACGTTACCGGCGAGAGGGATCATGATGTTCGGGATCACTTCCACACCTTCTACTTATGAAGCGGCCTCGAGTATCGCCTTGACCTGCATACGGTAGATCTCGGGATAAGTTATACCCAGTCTGCATCCTCGATGTCCCAACATGGGATTCGCTTCCTCTAATCTCTTCACTTTCTTTTTGATGGTTTCTAGATCGGTATCCATCTTCTCGGCTAAATCCTTTTGAGATTCTTTATCAGTAGGTGCGAATTCGTGCAGAGGAGGATCCAACAACCTTATGGTAAGCGGGAGACCGTCCATGACCTCGAAAAGGTCCTTGAAGTCCTCTTTCTGCATCGGGAGGAGTTCCTCAAGGGCTTTCTCCCTCTGCTCTTTATCTTCAGCGATTATCATCTCGTGGACGACTTCCAATCGTTCCTGTTCGAAAAACATGTGTTCGGTCCTGCATAGACCTATACCTTCAGCGCCGAATTCTAGTGCTTTTTCCGCATCCTCCGGCGTATCGGCGTTGGTCCAAACTCCCATCTCTCTTATGTCGTCTGCCCATCCCAACAGTTTTTTGAACTCATCCGTGAACTCCGGCTCTATCAAGGGCGCTTCTCCAGAAATAACGTCTCCGGTGGTTCCATCGATGGTGATGATCTCGTTCTTTTTCAGAGTCGTACCGTTCACTTCAAATCTCTCGTCTTCAAGATCTATATCTATCTCTTCAGCTCCTGCTACACAGGGCTTACCCATGCCTCTCGCAACGACAGCGGCATGACTGGTCATCCCGCCTCTACTCGTCAATACTCCTTCGGCCGCCGCAAGACCGTGAATATCCTCGGGGGTGGTCTCCGGTCTAACTAGTATTACGGGGTCGCCCTCTTCTCCTCTCTTTTCGGCCTCGTCGGAATCGAAGACTATCTTGCCGGAAGCGGCGCCCGGTGAGGCGTTCAATCCTTGGGTGAGTTCATCCAGGTCGGCTTCAGGATCGATCCGTTTGTGAAGTATCTTCTCGATCTGATCTCCTTCGACCCTCAAGAGCGCAACGTTCTTACTGATGATTCCTTCTTCATACATGTCATGGGCTATTTTAACCGCGGCGTTGGGTGTCCTCTTCCCTGTTCTGGTCTGAAGTATGTAAAGCTCTTTTTCTTCGATGGTGAATTCCAGATCCTGCATATCCTTATACTTCTCTTCTAGAGTGTTACAGACCTTCTTCAGTTCTTTGTACACATCGGGCCAGAGCTCCTTCAGATCGGAGATATCAAGTGGTGTTCTGATACCCGCGACAACGTCCTCGCCCTGAGCGTTCCTTAAGAATTCGCCGTATACCTCGTTCTTTCCGGTCGAAGGATCCCTAGTGAAGGCAACACCGCTCCCGGAATCCTTTCCAGTGTTTCCATAGACCATGGTCTGAACGTTGACGGCGGTACCCATATCGTGGGGTAGATCGTTCAATTCTCTATATCTGATAGCTCTTTCATTAGCCCAGGATGCAAAAACTGCCTTGGTGGCTTCCACTAGCTGTTCCCAAGGGTCCGAGGGTATATCTCTCACCAATTCTTTATATCTCTTCGTTACCTCTTTCATACCTTCAGCATCCAGATCCACGTCTTTATCCGCACCTCTATCCTCTTTGACTTCGTCCATTATCTTCTCGAATTCACTATGCGGGATACCTCTTACCACTTCCCCGAACATGTTAACGAAACGTCTATAGCTGTCATATGCGAACCTCTCATCTGTCTTTTTGACCAAACCTTGAAGTGTCTCCTCATTCAACCCGAGGTTCAATATCGTATCCATCATGCCGGGCATCGAGACCGCGGCACCGGATCTTACCGAAACCAATAGAGGGTCTTCCGGATCTCCGAACTCCTGGTCCATCTGTTCTTCTAACCTTTCTAGATACTTTTTCATCTGTTCTTCAACTTCGTCGGATAACCTTTCTTTTTCCAAATACTCCAAGCAAGCTTCGGTCGTGACGGTAAAGCCGGGAGGAACGTTAAGCCCTATAGAGGTCATCTCGGCAAGGTTGGAACCTTTACCTCCTAACAAGTCCTTCATATCTGCGCTTCCTTCTTCAAAAGAATAAACGAACTCACTCATAACTATCGACCCATTAGGAATAGGTCAGAGTATAAAAAAATTCTCCTTTTTCGGCTCAGTGACTAGTGGAAATACATTGAGACTTTATCAAAGAAGCATATCGTCGTCTTCAACCATATCCCCAGGACCTATTATCTCCCCACACATGGGACAGTCTTCGTAGGCGTGTTCTTCCCTGCATCTAGAGCATAAGGGGAGATCGCCGCATTCGTGTTCAAAATCTGTCTTTTTTTCGCAGAAATGACACTTTTCTGAACTCTTCTCCATATCATCATCTTCCTTCGGAGATGTCTTCTTTTCATCTTTTTCCGTTTTATCTTTGCTCTTTTTCTCGAGCTCTTCTCTGCTCTCAAGTTCTTCCTCCTCTCTTTCAGGTTCGTCCTGAACTAAACTTTCGATCTTAGTACTGGGAGCTGCGTATTCTTCACCTTCGAATTTTTTGAGCGCTCCTTGAATCTTTTTGGCCTGATATATACCTATATCTAGATATTCTATCAAGCTGAGAAAGTCTCTTCTTTCAGGGGGTAGGTCTAAAGCCTGGTGTTTCAACATCCGTTCGGTCCTTTCGTCTATATCGTCCGGAGATATATCTATCTTATCAACGGCTCTGATATACTCAAGAACTTTTTTACACTTCTGGACTTTTTTATCAGGGAATTCTATGACTATATCGCAGAGTCTGATCCCATCTTCGATGAGTTTATCCCTATCATGCTCCGCAAGCTTGGTCAATATGAGTTTCGAAGCTTTCTCAAAATTATTCTTCTTCTCTCTAGACAGAGAACTAAGTGACAGGCCTTCACTAAGAGATATATACTTGAAAACATCATCGATATATTTGTAAGGCACATCGCACTGCTGAAAGGCCTCCTCTTTCGTTACCGGTTTTCCCCTACTGCACTCATACTCGAGGATCCTTCTAGCATATTTTTCCAAGGCCTGGGATTTTTCCTTCTCTTCAGATATATCAAGCCCGTCCTTTGCAGATTGGAAATCCTCATCGATATCAAGAGACCTTTCAAAGGCTCGCCTCGCCTTTTTCGGTTTCTCCAATTCTAACAGGACCCTACCCTTGTTGTTCCAAGCATATTTGTCTTCAGAATCGAGACCTATAGCTTTATCATAGGCACCTAAGGCTTCCTTGTACTCTCCAGCAGATTCATAAACCGTTCCGAGTTGAAACCATGCCTCTTCATATTCTGGATCATTTTTCGTAGCGCGTTTAAAACTCTCGATGGCTTTTTCATGTCCGACCCTTTCGGCTTCGCTCTCGACCTCTCCCTTTCTGAACCAAAGATGTGCATCACTAGGATCTTTATCTACCGCGTTACCATAGGATTCGATAGCTTTTTCCTTCCTACCCAAACGGTCATAACATTCAGCCATGACCTCCCAGGTTCTTTTATCATCCTCCCCCAGCTTAACGGCGGTATCGAGAGCCGTTATCGCTTCTTCGTACTTTTCCATCTTTTCCAACAGTAGTCCTTTGTATTTCCAAGTCTCGCCTTTCTGATCATCTACATCCAAACTTTGATCGAATATTTCTTCCGCATCCTCGAACTCTTCTAATTCTATGAGGCACTTACCCTTCAAGTTAAGATACTTCGTACTTTCAGGTTTTTCCTCTATGGCTTTATCTAACCACTCTATAGCTTCGTCGTACCTTTCCATCTTTCTCAGCGCCTCGGACTTCCTGAAGATTATCGCAACGTTGTCCTCACTCATATCATATGCTTCATTGTAGGCCCTTAAGGCCTCCTCGTACCTCTCGAGCTGTTCTAGAAGATACCCTTTTTTCATCCATACCCTTTTATCACCTACATCTAGGTCGATAGCTCTATTCAATGCCTCTATACTTTCTTCCTTTCTTCCCAGCTTTTCTAGAGCTGTAGCTTTATCCTTCCAGGATTCTATATCCCTCTCATCCCTTTCAAGTATCTTGTTACAATAATCGAGCAATTCTTCTCTCCTATTCAGATCTTTAAGGAGTCCCTTGATCTTTTTAAGGTCTTCGAGACTTTCCTCGATATCCAATGCCCTTTTCACCGCTTTCAATGCAGATTCGGATTCACCAAGTTCTCTTAACGCATCAGCTCTATCTCTCCAAGCGTCGATATTTTTCGATTCGATGTTTAATATTTTATCGGTGATCTCTTTTATGTCACTCCATCGTTCAAGCTGTTTTAGTGAGCCCTTTTTATGTTCTAAAACTTCAAGATCATATTCCTTTATATCCAAAGCCCTATCGAAACTTTTGACGGCTTCAGAATGTTCTCCTATCTCCGCCAATACCATCCCTTTCTTGACGTGGGCCGCACGATTTGTAGGATCTAATTTTAAACACTCGTTAAAAGCATCGACAGCTTCTTCATATCTTTCAAGCCATTTTAAACACGACCCTTTGTGATACCATATCATCTCATCATCAGACTTTATATCTAGAGCCTTTTCATAAGAAAATACCGCCTCTTCATATCGATCTATCCTTTCTTGAGACAGGCCTTTGCTGTACCAGATCTTATGGTCGTCAGGGTCTCTCTCTGAAGCCGAGTTAAAGGTCTCTATCGCTTCTTCATATCTTCCCATCTTGTCCAAGGTATGCCCTTTATTGTTCAAATATCTCTTATCCTTCGGATCTCTTTCATGAGCATTCTCAAAACTCTCGAGAGCCTCCTCGTGTCTTTCCAATTTATATTCACAAAGTCCCTTCGAATTCCATTTCGAAGCGTCTGTATCCTTTATGGAGAGACCACTCTCATAATCATCGACAGCGTCTTCGTATCTACCCATCATTTCATAGCTTTTAGCACGGTCGAAGTAAGCTTGATGATCTTCGGTATCAGAATTCAATATCCTGTTAGCGACACCGATAACATCCTCATATCTTTCTAATTTTAGCAGTGCGTCTTTTTTTCCTCTCAAGGCGTTAAGATCATACTCATCTAGGGTCAGAGCCCGGTCAAAGTTATGTATAGCTTGGGAGGGGTCATCTATCTCAAGAAAGGCATATCCCATATCGATCCAAGCTTCTAGATTTTCAGGATCGATCTCAGTGATCCTTTCTCCAGTGCGTATAACTTCCTCCCACTTCTCCATCTCTTTGTAAATATTTTTCTCATGTTCGAGGGCATATACATCCCGAGGATTATAGGATAACGCCTCTTCAAACTCTTCTATCGCTTCCTCCTTCTTTCCTAGGTTCTGAAGAGCAACACCTTTGTCATAAAGGGTGGTGGCATCTTCAGGATTCAATTCAAGTATCCTTTCGCAAACGTTCACAAGTTCCTCTAAACGCTCGAGTTCCTTGAGTGTCTCTTTTTTATTGTTGAGCAATCTTGCATCTTCTGGGTCGTTAGATATCCCTTCATCAAAAGCGCTCAAGGCCTCCTCGTATCTCTCGATCTCGAAAAGGATCGTTCCCCTTCTATTCCAAAGTTCGGTATTCTCCGGATCAAGATCTATAGCTTTGTCTAACGCTTCAAGGGCTTCTTCATATCGTTCTAGATCATGCAGGACTCTAGCTTTTTCTGTCCAAAGGCTTTTATGATCCGGATTCACATCTATCCCGTTGTCAAAACAGACCACGGCATCGTTGGGATTGCCCTGCTCTTCTAAAGTTATACCTTTTTCGAGCCAGATCTCTTCATCGTTAGGGTCTATCTCTAGCGCTTTATTGAATGAATCTAATGCCGATTTTAAGTCTCCACTTCTTCTATGTGCCGCGCCCTTCTCTTTCCATATAGTAGAGTCTTCAGGGTTTATCTCTAAAATTTTTTCGTAAAAGGACAGATCGTCGGGATCTATCTCTAGTGCTTTTTCATAAGCTTTCACGGCCTCGATCTCCCTCCCTATATCGGCTAATATATCTCCCTTGTTGACGTGGGTGTATTTATATTCCGAATCTATCTCCAGCGCATCTTCTAGATATTTCAATCCCTCTTCTTCCTTTCCCCGTTTAGCAAGCAGGATGGCTTTATGGTTCAGAGCCTCGATATTTCGTGGAAATTTCTTCAAACCTTTATTTGTGGCTTCTAAAGCATGAGTCTCATAGCCCAATCTATCATATATAGCGCCGATCTCTTTGTAGATCTCAGATAGATCCTGAGGACGCTGCTCAAGGACGTCCTCCTTCTTTTGGATGTAGTCCCATGCCTTATCACAATGATCTTTTGACGCCTCTATATCTCCAGTTTGACGAAGATCTTCGGATTTGTCTAAATATTTAGATACCTTCTTCAAGACTCTTTTTTCCTTATCCAGGAGTGATCCTAATGAATCTAAGAAACCCATCATGTAGCCTCCAATTTCATCTGCCAATCCGACTATTTATATATATAATCTTTGTTTTCCGGCCGATCCCAGATAAGGGGAAAAGAAAAGGGAAAGGGAAAGGCAATCAGGTCACTAACTTCTCCAGTTCGTCTCTCTCAAGAGCTCTTTTTACTTCCCGGATCAATCTTCTCCCCGTGGACATCCTTTCGCCCCAGAATGTGTTACCGTAAGGATGGCCCACGTTCATGTGTACGTTGGTGCCGCCGCCGACCCTCGGCGCGACGTCGTAGATATAAAAGTTTAAGTCTTTGTCAACGCAGGTCTGAAGGCAGAACGGTCCTATGATGCCAGGGTCGTAATGTTCCTTGGTAGCTTCGACATAGGTTTCGGCCATCTCGAAGACTTTCTCTATCTGGGACTCCCTCAAAGTGGCGCTGTTGTGTCCACAAACGGTATATTCTGGGACTTTTTGTTCCTCGTTAAGGGTCATCTGCTGCGGAGCCGGTAGCCTCACGTGGCCGTCCAAGCTGGTCTCGAACCTCCAGTCTACACCCAACAATTCGACCTTGGTACCGTTTTCGGTTATCGGGCTGTAGAAGAAATCGAAGTTGAAAACGGGACCGATTATATATTCCTCTATCCTGGCGTCTTCAAGATCTGCCTCGGTTATCACGTCAGTTTCCAGCAGCTGTTGACTCTTCTCTTCGTACTCCTCGTAAGACGCGGCGGTGAAGAAACCTCTCTCGAGTCTCTTCTCTTTGTGGGGGAGCTTCACCATGACCAATCTGTCTATATCCTCCGGGTCTTCGTACTTCTTGGGGAACGGTAATCCGGCTTTTTCCAGAAGCCAATAGTAATCCTTCTCTTCGTCTCTCTCTTCGGTCCTCAGAAGGTTTCTACTCCCCACCATGGGTATCTCGAACTCGTCTTCGATCCTATCTAGAGAGGCGTAGGCCGTGAAAGAACGGTTGGGCACGAAAAGAACGTTCTCGTCGACCAATCTCTGCTGATTTTCTTCGTCTATTATGTCACCGAACCTGTCGAGGACCCAGGTTTCGTCGACGACACCTCTCAACCTCTCGCCGTCTTGATCTCTGATCGTTCTGAAGTAATTGTCATAGGTCTTCTCTCTTCCCTCTTGACAGATCGCCAATGTGGGGAACCCTTCGTCAACGGCTCCATCGCAGACATCTAAAGCTGAATGTGATGCGATAACGCCTATCTTTATATCGTCATGATCATATCCCTTAAGCTTATTTCTGACTTCGGCTGGATCCAACATCTTTTTCACCTACGAAGGTGATAACCAAGTTCTATATTTATCATTTGTGATCGCGGAGCTTTGAATTGGGAATGTTTTTTATTGGTATTACTCATCCTATCATAGGATAGAAAAAACACAGGAGGCGCGTGTTGCAGATGAGAAAGACCAAGATCGTAGCTACTCTAGGCCCGGCATCCGATGCCGAGGAAGAGATCGAAAGACTGATCGAAGCTGGAGTCGACGTTTTCAGACAAAATTTTTCCCACGGGACTAAGGATGAACACCTGGAGACGTTGGAAAGGATCAGGAATTTATCAGACAAGATAGGAGTGATGATGGATACACAGGGGCCGGAAGTGAGATTGAAACAGGTGAAGAAAGGGACCGAGATCTCCCGAGGTCAAGAGATAGAATTGGTCAGTTCTAAAGTAGAATTGGTCAGTTCTGAAGTAGAGAGCGAAGAGAAAATGTTACCGGTAGATCATCCCGAATTCGAGGACTATATCGATGTGGGCGACAAGATACTGATAGACGATGGGCAGATAGAACTCAGGGTTTTAGAGGTGGATGGAGAAGGAAAGATAAGATGTGAAGTCCTGTATGGTGGTAAGGTCCTTTCAAGGAAGTCGGTCAACGTGCCTGAAAAAGACCTAGGTCTCAGAACCCCCACGGAGAAGGACGTTGAAGACATAAAGTTCGCCTGTAAGGCCGATTTTGATTTCATCTCCGCATCCTTCGTTAAGGGGTCAGAGGATATAAAGAGGATAAAAAAGATCCTCGAGGATAACGACTCCGAGATGGACGTGATCGCGAAGATAGAGCATCTTAAGGCAGTAGAAAACGTCGACGATATAATCGAAGTTACCGATGGATTGATGATAGCTAGAGGCGATCTGGGTGTCGAAGTGCCCGCCTCCGACGTTCCGGTCCTACAGAAGGAGATAATAGAGAAAGCGAACAGGAAAGAGGTCCCGGTCATCATAGCTACCCAGATGTTGAAATCCATGACGGAAAGTCCGAGAGCTACGAGAGCAGAAGTCTCCGACGTCGCTAACGCGGTCATCGACGGTGCCTGTGCGGCCATGCTATCTGAAGAGACCGCTATTGGCAGTTACCCGGTAAGATCAGTAGAATTCATGGGCGAAGTGTTAGAGAAGATGGAGGAACACGTGGAAGGAAGAGAGTACCCCGTGGCGGAGAGAAAAGGTGAAGATGTGGCGGAGATGATAGCCAAGAACGTCTGGCAGGCCTCTAGAGATCTCGACGTGAAGTATATCGTGGTCCACACCTCCTCGGGCTACACCGCAAATAAGGTAGCTAAATTCAGGCCAGAGGACGATATAATCGCTTTCACAGACAGGAGATCGGTTCAGAGAAAGTTGAGTCTTGTATGGGGGGTAAAGGCTTATCATTCCGAGTTTCCCGAGCACGTAGACGAGATGGTCTGCAAGACGGCTAAAAAGCTGTTCGAGTCGGGCGAAGTCGAAGAAGAAGATAAACTGCTCATCACAGCCGGTGTCCCAGCGCCTGTGACCGGGATAACGAACATGATGCAGATCCGGACAGTGAAAAGTCTACTAGAGGAAGACGAGAAAAAGCGTTAGTGATCTCAACAGCGTTCAATCCCGCATCATGTAGCTGAGCGTAGAATCTCTTATCGCCTTGGTCTCGTCGACCCTTCTCACCGCGGTATTTTTCGGTGCATCTTTGATAGTTTCTTCGTCCTCGGCCATTATGGAAGCAAAGGCCTCTGCAAAACCATCCAAGGTTTCTTTCGTCTCAGTCTCCGTCGGCTCGATCATCAGCGCTTCGTCCACCAACTGCGGAAAATAGATCGTTGGAGCATGATATCCATAATCGAGTAAACGCTTCGCTAGATCTTTGGTTTTCAAACCTTTATCCTTCAATTTTTTACCTGAAAGAACGAACTCGTGTTTTCTTAGAGACTTGTAAGGTAGATCAAGATGAGGCTCCAGCTTCTTCCTTAGATAGTTACTGTTCAATACCGCCCTTTCAGTCGCTCTTTCCAATCCGTCTCTGCCTTCTTTTGTGATGTAACCGTAGGCTTTCAGCAGTACGAGCCAGTTTCCATAGAATCCCTTAACTCTGCCGATACTGTTCTCCAAGTCGTAATTCAGACGATAACCCTCGTCGTCTTTTTCCACCGTAGGAACGGGAAGGTAGGAAGCCAATTCTTCGGTCACGCCGATAGGTCCTGATCCCGGTCCGCCGCCGCCGTGGGGCGTACTGAAAGTCTTATGCAGGTTGAAGTGCATTATGTCGAAGTTCATCTTTCCTGGAGTCGTCTTTCCCATGATAGCGTTCAAATTGGCGCCGTCGTAGTAGAGAAGACCGCCGGCGTCGTGAACTACCTCTGCCATCTCGCACGCGTCGGTCTCGAAAAGACCGAGGGTGTTCGGGTTCGTTATCATGAAAGCCGCGGTGTTATCTCCTACTGCCTCTTCTAGAGCTTCCATGTCCACGCATCCGTCCTCGGACGGTATCTCCACCAGGTTGTAACCCATCATCGAGACACTAGCGGGGTTGGTCCCATGGGCCGTATCCGGCATTATCACTTCGTTCCTATCATCGTCGTTGTTTTCATGATACTGATGGGCTATCATCAATCCTGTTATCTCACCGTGTGCTCCCGCCGCGGGCTGCAGACTGACCGAATGCATGCCTCCCAACTCGGCCAACTGCCGCTGTAACTCCCACATTATCTCCAAGGTGCCCTGAGAGAATTCTTCCGGCTGGTAAGGATGCGGTGACGTAGCTTCAGGCAGGGAAGCGAGTTTCTCCGTATACTTCGGATTGTACTTCATGGTGCAGGAACCCAGCGGATAAAGGCCCGTATCGATGCCGTAATTCATGTGTGACAGACGGTTGAAGTACCGGACCACTTCGTGTTTAGGCAGGTCAGGGATCTTTGGAGCTCTTTCTCTAGCTATGTTTTCGGGCAGGGGATTTTCTTCCACTTCTCTTTCCACCCCATCTTCCATCAAGAGTTCTTCTTCGTAACGTGCCTGCCTGTAATCTGAGCTCATCCTTTCACCTCCTTTAAAGTGTCAACGAGGCCGTCGATCTCCTCTTCGGTCTTCATCTCGGTGACGGCGGTGAGCAAAACATCGGAAAGAGAAGAAAATCTGTCATCCAGCGGTACTCCCGGCAGGAAGTCCTCTTTTTTACATCTTTCATACAGATCCTGTGGATCCATAGAAGTTTTCACGGTGAACTCGTTAAAGAATTCGCTTTCGAAGTGAGGTGCTTCAAATCCATCTAATCCGTTCATCTTCTCAGCCAACTCGTGCGCTTTTTCGTAATTCTCCTTCGCAACCTTCTCGAGACCTTCAGAGCCTTTAAGGAAGACGAAAGAAGCGGAAGCTAGAGCCATCAAAGCCTGATTGGTGCAGATGTTAGAGGTGGCTCTTTCCCTCCTTATGTGCTGCTCTCTTGTCTGCAGGGTCATGCAGTAAGCCCTTTTTCCCTGAGAATCTTCTGTCTCACCGATGATCCTACCGGGCATCTTCCTGATGTACCTCTCACCGCAGGCGAACATACCCACCGTGGGTCCGCCGTATGCCTGGGGTATACCGAAGGGTTGGCTGTCTCCCACCACTATATCGGCACCCCAATCACCCGGAGGCTTCATCAGCGAAAGCACCAATGGATTGGTGCCTACCACGAGAACTGAGTCCTCGTCTTCCTTGAGATCTTTGAAAACGCTAACGTCCTCTTCTAGGACTCCAAATACGTTGGGAGTGGCAATATAGAAACCCAGAACATCCTGGTCCATCTTCTCCTTGAGGTCCTCCTTATCCACTTGACCTTTTTCGTCAAAATCCACTTTTTCTATCTCTATGTCCTGTCCTCTCAGATAATTTTTTAATACTGGGTCGTTCTCCCAGTGTGTATTTTCAGGTATCAAAAATTTGTGTCCTTTCCTCTTTATACGTGCGGACATAAGCACGGCTTCCGCCAACGCGGTAGGTTGATCGTACATGCTCGTGTTTACCGCTCCCAGTCCCGTCAGTTCTGCGATGATGCTCTGATATTCAAAGAGTGCCTGCAGCATACCCTGGCTTATCTCGGCCTGGTAAGGTGTGTAGGAAGTGTAAAACTCGGATTGGCCGATTATCTCATCCACCGCCGCCGGTACGAAATGTTCGTAAACGCCGGCACCCAGAAAAGAAGATAGTTCATCCGGATCTTTGTTCTTCTTCAACTTTTTCTTGACTTTTGCCGTAGCCTCTCTTTCGGTGAGACCTTCCGGTATATCCAATTCGGTCCTCACCTGATCAGGGATATCTTCGAAGAGTTCATCTACCTCGTCGACGCCCAAAAATCCCAGCATCTCTTTTTCTTCTCTTTCGACCATCTGCACACCGGGAGAGGCATAGAAAAGTAGCTAAAAAGGTTTTAGGTCGTAGTTCTACCCATATCCGCCGTGGTTGTCGAGGGGACGGGGGGAACTATAAGTACCCGCCTCTAACTGCGTCCATCGATGCAGAGATCATCCGGTTCCGCTCCCTTCAGAAACGTATACGACAGTGAGGAAGACCTTGAAAAGCACCAGTGATGCAAATATGAGAGAAAAATGTGGGAGAACTGCTCCGAACCCGACGAATATAAGAGAGGAGATCAACGGGATGAAACTCAGGCCGTAGATACCGTATTCTATAAAGCCTTTTCTTGGTATACTCGGTAGATCATAACCCAATAATAACAACGTGAATACAAATCCGAAACAAATTCTATAGAGACCGATGAAAAGTGCATCCTCAAGATTTAGGAAAAATCCAGGATCGCCCAAAAGTACTAAAAAAGTCACTAGGAGTGGGATCGATGTAAGGGTGACATCCGATAACTTAGTTTTGGAGGATAGAGCGATTAATGTGCTGCTCCAATAGGTTGCAGGAAGTAAAAAGAAAAATATTCTTTCCCACTTCCAACCCCACATGATCCCCATCTGAGATAAAAGATAAACTGCGAGGGAAAGTACGATACCACCTCCTATATACATAATAATAGCTGATAAACTTATTTCTTTCTTTTTATAACTTTTAATATGACCTGATTTATTCAGAGTCTCAACGGATTCTTTTTCATTTTTCCTCTTTTTGCTCATAATATAATATATAGGGCAACCGATTACTATCCCAGCAATGATAAGAAGCATTATTATCATCATTAT
>PWHU01000122.1 GCA_003555395.1 Thermoplasmata archaeon | reverse complement strand
CGAGTAAGTGGAACTTTGTTCCATTGCGTCATCCACATCCGCAGAACTCTGTTCGAGGATGCAAGGACGTTAGTCCTGCACAACTATTCAAGGACACTAAAAAATCAAAGAAAAGTCGTGTACTTGACTATAAACAGTAAAATTTATTTATTGTTAACATAATTAGTGTCTTTGACGAGGGACAAGTCCGAAATAACCGAGCATTAGAGCGTCTCGAGGCAGAGGGATAATATGATCGAGTTTAAAGGTTTGAAAGGGAAAAAAGACGGAGGTTACCCAGTTGTTTTGACCACAGATAGAACCCTAGCTTCAGATTACAACGGCAGTGAATTCATCGGTTTCGGAGCTACCTTCCCACGTGTTTTACCGGATCTCCTTTACTCCTCTTTTTTTGCTCCCTCAGTACCTCATCAAGACGGAGTGATGCAATACGGTCACTGTGGAAGCCGCAAGGTTGAAGCAGCACTGCTCAACTACGGTTTTAAACAAGGAGACGTTGTTATAGGACATCCCGATCATCTAGATAAACTGGTAGGACCTAACACAGAAGCTTTGGGCATCACCACTCACGATCCTCTGGGACTCGGACCGGCATCCACGACTTTTTCTTCCTTCGTAGGAGATGAGCCCTACAGTTCACACTACTTCAAAAAATTGGTCAAGTATCCCGAGCTATCTAAATTCGACATCAACGTGATAGTAGGTGGACCCGGAACAT
Organism: Thermoplasmata archaeon; assembly: GCA_003555395.1. Taxonomy (GTDB): domain Archaea; phylum Thermoplasmatota; class Thermoplasmata; order Halarchaeoplasmatales; family Halarchaeoplasmataceae; genus Natronoplasma. Next base: position 2,850 of record PWHU01000122.1, on the reverse strand, counting down.
GGCAGTTAGACGATAAAAGGATCATGAAAAAATACGATGTTGACACCATAGTTATAGGTGAAGGAGAAAAAGTGGCACCGGAGATATTCGAAAAGGCGCTCAACGGTGAAGACCTACCGAAAAAAGTCGTCGGTGACGTGGTAGATGTTAAAGATATCCCTAGGATCCAAGGACCGACCATAAACGGCCTGGTTGAGATCAGCAGGGGATGCGGTAGAGGATGCGATTTCTGTAATCCTACGCTCCTGAATCTTAGACACAGACCCGTTGAAGAGATAATAGAAGAGGTCGAATTGAATACGCGAACTGGGAAGGAGAAGACCATATTACATGCTGAAGACGTATTACGATACGGTTCTAAAACGCTGACCCCGGAGCCAAAGAAACTCATGACCCTATTGAAAAGAGTTAAAAAACATACGAACCGAGTGGATTTCAGTCATGTGGCCCTCGCCTCGGCGGCATCCGAACCCGAACTGATAGAAAAGATATCCGAGCTTTTCGACGTAGGTGGAGAAGGAAAACCTTGGTTCTCCGCTCAAACAGGTGTAGAAACGGGATCCCCTGAATTGGCTTCCAAACACATAAAAGGTAAAGCTAAACCCTTCGATGCCAAAGAATGGCCTTCCGTGGTCAGAAGAGCTTTCGATATATTCGACGAGAACGATTGGATCCCTTGTGCCACGTTGATCTTGGGGCTTCCCGGAGAAAACTCCGACGATGTTATGAAGACCATGGAACTGCTCGACGATCTTTCAGATAAGGAATTCTTCATAGTACCTTTGATGTTCGTACCGTTGGGCATGAGCGAGGACAGGGATTTCTTCAGCAGAGGAGATATGGAACCTGAGCACTGGCAGTTACTGGCAAAATGCATAAGAAAAGATTTTGACATGGTCCCGAAGTTGATAGACGATGTGAGTGATATGGGGGGTATGAACTCCTTGAAGAGATATGGCTACCACTTCATGAGCAAGATATTCATGAGGAGACTCGAACCCCATCTAGACGTGATGGAAAGCGGGTACGATCCCGCTAAAGTGTGAATTTACTACAGATAGCTGAAGTCGGAAGCCATCTCTCTCAGCCTTTTCACTCTCTCCTCCATAGGTGGATGAGAGGAGAACAGATTGGCGAAGCTCTTTCCTTTGAACGGGTTCACGATGAACAAAGAGGAGGAAGTCGTACTTCTGCTTTTCATCGGATTCTTACTGTTCGCTTCGTTCAATTTTTCTAAAGCATCCGCTAGTGCGTTCGGATTCTTTGATATCTCCGCTCCCTTTTCATCGGCTTCGTATTCTCTTTTTCGGGATATAGCCATCTTTATTATCAAGGCCCCGATGGGAGCCAAGATGAGTGTCAAAAGAAGGATAGGGTTCATCCCTCTTCTTCTTCCGAACATCATCTGGAACAGCACCATCCTCGTCATGAAGGTTATCGCTCCTGCTAATGTTGCCGCAATACTCATCAGCAACATATCTTTACCTTTGATATGAGCGACTTCATGAGCCATAACACCTTTCAACTCTTCGTCATTCAACGTATCTAGTATACCTTTTGTGGCCGCTACCACGGCATTGTCTTCATTCCTTCCCGTAGCGAACGCGTTGGGAGTATCTGAAGGGATGATAGCCACTTTGGGCATCTCTATATCAGCTTCTCTAGCCACGTCTCTGACGATCCTGAACAGCCTTGGATTGTCTTCTTCCCCGATGATCTTAGCTTTATGAGATTTCAGTATTATCTTATGACTGTAGAAGTAAGAGACGAGGTTCATAACGGTAGCTATCATCAAAAATATACCGGCTCCAAGAATCCAGTTATCCATGAAGAATTCTCCAAGCAGAAAACCGATTATCACGAAGAATACGAACATGAATCCGAACAATCCAAAAGTCTTCGTCGCACTGCTATCTATCTTGGTCAGAGCGTAAAAGACGACACCCAATATTGCCGCCAATCCGATCCATTGCATCAACGTTGAAAGATCTCTTTCCTCTTCTATAGTGAATTCTATAACGGTATCTTCATCGACTTCGACGGAACCTTCAACGGTTTGATAACCCTCCTTTTCTATCTTCAATTCATACGTTCCATAGGATACCTCAAAAGTTGCTATCCCACTCTCGTTTGTTTCGGCGGTTTCATTATGATCTTCATATATTTCTTCTAATCTCACCGAAGCGCCTTCTAATGTCTCATTATCCCCTGCATAAACGATGACCGTTAAATTATATTGATGCTCATCCTGCAACATACTATCATCGAACTCAGTCGATAGATATCTCTCACTCTCTCCTTCATCTACAAAAGACTCACTTACACAAGCCCATCCGATCCCCAGCATGCTTATGAGTAGGAGAAGCACTACGCTGACGACCAATTTATTTTTAGAGATCATTTTATGCACCTCTCTTGTACCTTGTTGATGTATTTTACTGCCTATGGTGTTATATAAACCTAATGAGTAGTTTCGTATGAAAATAAATTGAGATCATTTCATATCTCTTCCGCTTTCCTTTTCGTCAGAAGATCCAATCCATACTTGGTTCCTAAGATCCCACCGATACCGGTGATCCCCCAATACCAGACCAGCCTGTCTAGGAAAACGGCCGTAGCTGCGACACCCGAGGGAACCCCCAAGAATATGAAGACGGCGGCCATCCCTCCTTCGTAGACACCGATATTACCGGGTATACCCGGGATGAGTAACAAGGTTATACTCAAACCGACAGCTATAAAGATGCTCGTGAAACCTATCTGATGGCCCAAAGCAGCCAAGAGAACATAATACTTCATGCCCTCGAAAGCTTTTCTCATGAATGAAAGGGTGAGGGTCTGACTGAAAAT
>PWHU01000037.1 GCA_003555395.1 Thermoplasmata archaeon | reverse complement strand
TTTGTTCGTGAACCAAGGTCCAAATCCCTAAAAGAAGTGCAGGCGCCGGAATAGCTCATGAATTCGCAATTCCGTCTTTGCACTCATTTTTGATAAAAATGAAGTGCAGGCGCCGGGATTTGAACCCGGCCAATGAGCTTGGAAGGCTCAGATCCTAACCAGACTAGATCACGCCTGCTTTGCGTATGACAAAAAAACAGGTGATATTAACCTTTTCTGTTTACTGCCGGAGAGAAATCGAAGGATCAAGCTCATATTTTCTTTCGACTCCTCCTTTTTTACCGTTTTACGGCCGATTTCTTCCGATAGATTTTTATTGGTAGTTGTCCATCACTCTGTCGGACGTGAGCCCTATGATAGGAGATTTCATCAAAAAGAAGACCCATTTCAAGAAGCAAAAAGGAAAGGGACCGCAGCTGGATTCTGAAGAGTACATAGACCTTACTCACCTTGTTGAAGAGACGGAGGGTATCGAAGCAGATACATTGATCAAGATAGCCGAAGTCCACAGGTATGAGGACGTAAGAGAGGTAACTGAAGAGGTATACAACGGTAACATACTCTTGGTCGATGTAGAGGCTGTAGCGGGCAACGAAGAAGCGATGTCCAGGATCCAGGACGAACTGAAAGCCTTAGCCAGCGATGTATCTGGAGATATAGCAGGTATAGGTCATAATTATATTGCGGTAACACCAGACGATATAGGTATAGATAGAAAAAAGATCAAACCCTTCTAAAACGACGGAAGGACTACCTTCGCATACTATATTTCCTTTCCTCCATGGTAGGATAGACCTTTATCTGTTGAATCAAGGATGTAAGGTTCGCCACCTTTTTTCTTGATCACATCAGCAACTTTATCCGGTCGATCGGTCAGAGCTATCATAGATCCTCCACCACCTGCACCGGTGAGTTTGGCTCCGTAAGAATATTTTCTTGCACCTTTTATCAACTTCTCCAATTTTGGATGACTCACGCCGAGTATCGAAAGTAGTCGATGGTTCTTGTCCATCAATTCACCTAAACCCTCTAGATCTTCTTCTTCAAATAGAACACAGCTCTCTCTTACTATCTCACCTATGTCACGTATTACTTCTTTAGCAAAGTTGCTTCTTTCATAAAACTTTCTTACCTTTTTTACTAGAGGCGGAGTAGGAGAATGAACACCGGTGTTCCCAACGACTAAAGTTAAGTCAGGGACATCTCTATGGTGTATATTCCATCTCCTTCCTTCTTTCTCAACATCCCATAAAAAATTTTTTTCTTTTTTTTCTGAAACCATGATGGCGCTGCCGTGTGTAGATGTGGAAGTATCTATCGGGCTGGCATTCCCCTGCACATCGAATTCAACGCTGAAAGCGTCTTTAGCGATGATCTCTTCAGATATATCTTCACCTAGTAATTTTCTGAGAGCACCTAATATGGCTACGGTTATCGCTGCCGAGGAACCCATGCCCGTACCGCTGTCCAATTCGGTTTCAGTTTTGATCTCAAGTTCATCTTCTACCTCTAGTTTATTCAAGCACTCTACGATATAGCTGTGATATCTCCTAGCGAGAGGATAACCGTTTACTGTTGTCCTATCTCTTTTTGACTCGGTTATATCGCAGTAAAACCTGCGGTTTATCGCCACCGCTATGGAGGGTTCACCGTAGAGAACAGCATGTTCTCCAAATAATATCACTTTACCAGGTGTAGAGCAGTATGTCATAGAGGGTTATTGTAGTATGATACTTATAAATTGTTTTACTGGCCGACTATCATCTTCTCAAATGTGATCTCCTTCCGGGTCGGATAAGATTCAGTCAATTTTTTCCACCCTGCCCTTATCAGCATCTAATTTGAGCATGTCTCCGCTTTTGAATTGTGAGATATCGATCTGATCTATGCATGGTATGCCTGCCAATATCGCTCCTGTAGCCACGATGGTCTCCGTTTCCTCGTTCACGATGGCAGCGGGACCCACATCGTTTTTCTCCAATCCGTAGATCACGTAAGAACCCACCGTTGAACCTTTGCCTCTGGGAAATATAAGGACCTTTCCGGTGACACATTCACCTTCCAGGGGATGACCCTTCTCGATGACCACTCCCGTTTCGATATCGACACCGCCGTAGAATCCGATGGGTTCTTCTGAAACTATTGCCTCGGCTTCCGCTTTACCCGGGGATATCATACGCCCCATCTACAGCACCTCCTCTATAAGAGAATCCACTGAATCGAATACCACACTCTGCTTGCAGAAGCCTGGTAGATACTGAGCGGCTTTTCCCGAGCTGCATCCCGTTATCCCATATCCCATGGATTCTATAGGTGAAACCACCATGCAGGTATCCGCCACGATACGACCGCCAGCTTCCTCGATGATATCCGTGTATCCCATACGGTCCGCGGCTTCTTTCATCATCCTAGAAGTGCATACCCACATAGGTTTTTTCAAGCTTTTACCTTTGACTTGGTCTGCGACCTTTTTTATATCTCTGAGAGATGCGTGTGGACACCCGAATATAACTATATCCGGTTCATCTCCCGTGTTCAGAGCCGCATATGTATCTTTTATGTCCTCTTCATCGACAGTGATCTTTTCAAGGTCGGAAACGTCCTGTAGGTGTGCCTCCGGGGTCAAGTTTTCAGCGTGATATAACGCCACTGCACCCGATGCTGCCATCGCCGCACCTAGGCTCTTTAGATCGTCAGTGGTAGACCACTCGGGCAGACCTTTGAAATATGGAATATCACTTTCCACCAGTTTACCTATATGCCAGCCCAGCGCGCCGAAATCGGCATCCGATCTGATATCGCAGGATACGTCCACTAATACATCTGGCTTTCGGTTCTCGTCAAGGTGCAGTCCGTAATTCGGTGTTTTACCAAGTATGGCTGCTGCTAGTGCACTGGGACCTCCTTCTCGATTCGTCCTCGCGGATATGACGGAATTGGCGAAGGAAACTGCCGAGGATTCGGACCATGCGATATGTTCTCTAAAGCGAGGTAGATTTCCAGCTAGGTACGGAGTGCATGTGGAAGTGACAACTATCCCCATCTCTTTGAAAGCGTTCATGATACGGAGTTGATTTTCCGCAAAATCTTCAGGAAAACCGATCTCTTTCCAATCCTCTAGATCCATACCTGCAGGATTCAAGAATGTGAGTACCGATACTTCAGCTCCCTTAGATGCCATGTCTTCCAGAAAGGCCATGCCAGGGTCACCTACAGATTTGTATGACACTCCAGAGACCTGAACCGACCCAACAGGGATCATCTTATCCGCTCCGTATATGTCTCCAAGTCGAGTTAGCAGTCGCATCATCTTTTCCTTGACCGTGCCCTTTTCTCCTTCTAGAATAGCCTCTTCTTCTTTGCTCAGATACATCTCATCAACTCTTTACAATTTTCAACTATCATATCTATCTCTTCTTTTGAAGCATCCTCGATGTGGATGCCTCCGACCACGACGATAGTGGTACCATATTTTTCACAACCCTTCTCGGCCAAGGGTTTCATCACCACGTGGTCCTTGTGATCATCAAGGACGATGCTGCGCACATCTTCACCCGGCTCCTTGACCACCATACTGCCGATGTG
>PWHU01000077.1 GCA_003555395.1 Thermoplasmata archaeon | reverse complement strand
TCTCTTTTACCATACGTAGAACGCTGCCTTCTAACATCATACCGACTCTAGATTTTCCGGCGGGAGACGTGGTTTCCTTCCCATCAACTATACTTACGGGACAGGCGTGCCTGCACATGTTGGGGCACATGGAACATTTTGTTACGTCGTCGGGCCCCGAAACTTTTCCTTTCAAAAATTTCATCACCGTGGAAAACTTGGTGAGTTTGGATATCCCGGACATCTCGTCCTTCAACCAGTCCATCTCGTCCGGCATGTTTACAACCCCATGTTTCCGGGATTCATTATACCCCTTTTATCCACTCTATCTTTGATCTCCTTCAAAAGATTGTAAGCCTCTCCAAGCTCCCCATACATCCAATCTCGTCTCTGCCTTCCTATACCGTGATGATGGCTTATGGTCCCGTTTGATTTCAGGACCGCGTTCATGGCTTCCATCCAAGCCTCCTGGTAGAACTCTTCCGCATCCTTTCTCCTAGGAGGTATACCTGCGAAGGTGAAGTAGAAGCAGATGCCCTGGGGATAAAAATGGGATGCGTGAGCCGAGGCGAAAAGTACGCCTTTTATAGGCCTGATAGACTCAACCACGTTGTGATAAAGGTCCATGGCGTCGGACCATTTTACAGCCACCTCGATGGTGTCGAAGACCACACCCATGGGAACGAATTGAGGTGCTTCTTTAACGTTGAATCTGGTCTCCAACCAGTGATCTACCGGCTCTTCGCCTTTTTCCTCGCCGATGAACTCTTCACGGACCACCTCGCTTTCCGCTTTAGCGATCTTTTCGTCACCTTCTATCACCAAGACCGTAGCTATTTTCCCATATATGTCTTCATACTCGTAAAAATGCCTTTTAGTCTCTATACTGTCGTATATCCTGATAACCGCGGGTTCGGCCCCTCTCCTCATCACATCCCTTATCGATCTTACAGCGTCCTCGAGGCTCTCCGACGCGTAGGATATCTTTATCCTTTTCTGCGGTTCGGGCCATATCTTGAACCAACCTTTGGTCATTATACCCATGGTGCCTTCAGCACCTGCGAACAGTTTTCTCAGATCCGGGCCCGTCGAAGTCCGTGGATGAGGCTTGAGCTCTATCGATCTTCCCGGCGGAACAACCACTTCTATCCCCTTCAGCATGTCTTCTATACCGCCGTACTTTGTTGAAAATTGTCCCAGTGCTTTAGTTCCTACCCAACCTCCTACCGTTGAAGGATAAAGAGATTGGGGTATGTTTCCCATGGTATATCCCTCTTCATTTAAGCTGTCCTCTAGGTAATAGCCGTTCAAACCGCTTTCGGCTTCCACTAACAGGTCTTCTTCGCTTATATTTAATGAACGCATCCTTTTCAAGTCTACTACTATACCTCCCGATTCAGGTACAGCCGCCCCCAAAACTCCAGAACCTCCGCCATACGGATAAATGGGCACCTTGCCCCTGTAACACCATCTCACTATATCCTTTACTTGTTCCTTGCTTTCGGGCCATGCCACCGCATCCGGCAGCGAGGGGTACTTGTCTTTCAGTATCCAGTGCAGGTATATGGGCCAATAATCGTGGCTGTAAGAGAGAAGGTCCGCTCTCTTGGTAGATAACTTGTCATCTCCCAGAGATCTAGAGAGCTTATCTATCACTTTATCCACTTTTCCACTGCTTTCCTTCTTCACATCTTTTTTAGGGGACAACGCATCACACCTCAGGTTTTTTCAGGTCGAGAATAAAGAGGGTACGATTTTGATAAATCTTTCTGTGAGTCGGAAAATGAGGTCAAAACGGGAAGTACCCTTCACTGTTTTTTCTTTTTGTAAATGATTATAACGGCTGATGCAGCTATCACAACTAGCGCGAAAAGTATAGCCAAAAAACCAGGTATGCCTTCTTCTCCTTCCTCTATATTCACGATGACCTCGTCATCTTCGTCTTCGCTCGATATCTGAAGTAAGTATTCTCCCGGATCTTCGGACCGCAGGACGAAGTCGTCTTCAAATTTTTCTCCAGGACCGAGAACGATCTCTACTCTTTCTTCAACTTCGTCGTTGACTTTGATCTCTATGGTTTGCTCTGCCTCCACACCACCGGTGTTGGTCACCTCGTATCCTACGGTTACCTGTTCAAGCGCTTCGTCGTGGTGATCAACGATCTCCACTTCAAAAAATGCATCTCTTAATACGGTGACGTTCACCGCTTCTTCGTCGTCCGCGCTGGCCACACTCAATTCATATACACCGGCATCTTCTTCCTCAGTGGGCCATATGAATTCTCCTGAGAACTCCGAACCTCCTGTTAGACTAACATCCTCTATCTTTTTCAACTCACCTGAAACCGTAAGCCCTACCTCCTGCGTATCTTCGATATCTCCCGTGTTGACCACGATGTAATCGATCACGACGAATTCCCCTTCTTTAACCTCTTGGCAGTGATCGACTATATCCACTTCGAAGTAAGGCTCGCGCAAGAAGTTAGCCGTGATATTTTTATCTTGGTCCATTATCATATCGGTCTCACTATCTTCTTCCTCTCCTCCCGGAACATCTCCCGACCATCTATCGAAACGCCAATCTACGTCTGCGACAGCTTTCAAGATCACTTCCGTACCTTCCTGGTATTTTTCCCGCTCAGGCTCTTTTTCCACTTGGCCTTGGCCCTCTACGTTTACAGTTAGTTCGTGATATACCGCTGCCTCTTCTTCGAAATGCGCGGTTATCTCCTTATCTTCGTCCATGGTCACTGTTATCTCCTCCTCATCGCTTTCATGGTCGCCTGTCCAATTAACAAAATACCGGTCTTCACCAGGCTTCGCTTGCAGCTCTACCTCAGTTCCTTCTTCGTATGTTTTTGTCCGACCGTCTTCGACTTCTTCTCCGTCGATCTCCACTGATCCTTCTCCATCTATATTTATCGTGAGATCGTAATGTTCTGTATACTCTTGGAAAGAAGCCGTTATCTCCTTGTCATCGTTCATCTCTACTGTTATCTCTGATTTCTCTTTCTCGCTCTCGGGTACGTCCCCGATCCACTCAGCAAAATACCAGCCCTCCTTATCTTCTATCGCTTCAACGGTCAGTTCTTCTCCTTCCTCAAACTCTTCGGTCCAACCATCCGCTATCTCTTGCCCTTCGACTCTTACCAAACCTTCACCTTCTATATCGACGGTCAGATTGTATTCGACCGGATCTTCTTTCCAAGCCAAGAAAGGATATCCATGATTGAGTTCCTCATCTTCGTCGATATCCCAGATGTTTTCATCGCCTTCGTCGTCGTTGGGGTCTCCAACAAAGTCCCAGGGCTCGCTTAATCCTGCAGTTGATGTGTCCGTATAAGTAGCGACGTCTTTCATCTCCGCCGTGCTTTTACCCGTACCGCCGTCGCTGGCATCCATGCCAGAAGCCTCGACGTCCCAGAAACCGTTTGATACTACCGTTTCCGTATCCTCTCCTACCAGACCACCTATCATATCACCGGTTTCGGTAACGCTCGCTATCGAATACGAGTTTTTCACCTCGCCACGGGTGAGCCCTACGAGACCGCCTACTCGGTAGTTTCCATCAACACTTCCTTCAGCGTAGGAGTCGGATACCGTGCCGTAGTAATTGTATCCTACCAGACCACCTACACGTTCTTCCGATCCGACGACGCTTCCCATCGCGTAAGATGTGGTAACACTGCTGTGGCTGAGTCCAACTAATCCACCGACTGCAAAATCCCCGGTTATACCACCCGTTGCATAGGAGTAGGATATCCTGTGATGGTTTGTTCCCGATAGGCCGCCGATCTCCAGGCTCCCGTCAACATCCCCTTTTGCATAGGAGTTCGTTGTTTCGCCGTCGTTTCTACCTACGAGACCGCCAACTCTGCCGAAACCCGTCACATCCGCCTTCGAGTGCGCGTTCAACAGTCCGCCGTAGTTCCTCCCTACGAGACCGCCTACGTTGTCGTTTCCTTCTACTCTTCCTGACGAACTTGAATCGGATACCGACCCGGAGTTGAATCCGGCTAGGGCACCAACGTAGTACTTTCCAGTGATATCTACATCCTCGAGGGTCACGCCGCTCACCTGCGCCGCATCTCCCAAATTTCCGAACAGGCCGACGTAATTCGAATCTGGACGGTCGACGAACAGTTCGGTGATCTTGAACCCTTGACCATCCAATGTTCCGGTGAACGGCTCGTCTTCATCTCCTACGGGTTCGAATCCGCCCGAGTTCCAATCATAGGTTTCGCTTGCGTCTATATCGTCTATGATCACGTAATGCGCGTCCAATCCCTGATCCATCTCCTGCAGGTCATGGATGTCTTCTATCTGCTTTGGATCCTCTTCAATTTCGTCCCCGATCCTTTCATCGGATACGGCCTCGACTTCGTCCGTTCCAACTTCAGAACAAAAAGCAAAGCAGAAAACACTCGTCACTAACAACAAACCCAAACACAAAGTCACACTTTTTTCTATTTTCATCTTTTTTCCTCCGCGCAGGCCGTCTAAAACCTATTCTCGAGGTGACGCTTCAGATCTTTCCCGGTGTTCCTTTTACCACGGAAACGGTACAGTCCGCATGATTCAGAAGGCGCTGCGTGGTGCTCCCCATGAATAGTTCTCGAAATCCAGAACTGCCGTGAGACGATATGTATATAACGTCGTCTTTCTGGGCATATTCTGATATCCTTTTGTAGGGCGTACCTTTAAAGGTCTTCGATTCTATCTCGACTTCTAACTCTTCTGCTAAATCTTCTACTTCCCGCAGTATATTTTCAGCGGACTTCCTGAGACTTTCTTCCATCTTTCCCGTTAGAGATATATCTCCTATATCTACTACGTGTACAGCCGTTACAGGGATATCTAAATATCTGGCCAACTTCATGCCTTCCTTGACGCCTTTCATGGCCAATTCCGATCCGTCGGTGGGTACGATGACTCTTCGATACATATTCTTTCATCGAACAAGGCTTATTATACCTTTTCGAAACATCCAAGACCATACCAATACCATAACTATATATGCTAGCAGCTTGTAGAAGCGTTACACGATGAGCAGTAGAAAGAAAATAAAGGAGGTGAACTAGATATGAAAGGAGAAGTAAAGTTCTACAATACCATGAAAAATTTTGGATTCATCAAACCTGATGAAGGTGATGAAGATTTGTTCGTTCACAGAAGCGATATAGAAGGTAACTATTTGAGCGAAGGCGATATGGTCGAATTCGAAACAGAACAGAGCGATAGAGGACCTAGAGCCGTTAACGTTAAAAAGCTGGAATGATCGAACTCAGTGAATTATCAAAAACTCTTTTTTCTTATTTTATTTTGGACAGAACTCTTATATGTTCAGAAGTTATAAACATATGCGTGATATTTATATCTGGAGGTCGGAGATATGGACGGAAGGACTCTGGCAGAACATGCCGTTGAATACGGAAGGTCGCTGGGAGCGGAACACGTAGAAGCCCGCTTCATAGATTCAGTTAACGAAAATTACTTTGCCAGGAACGGTGAGTTCCTGAGCATACAGGAAAAACCCAGCAGAGGGATCGGCTTGAGGATCTTGATAGACGGCTGCCTCGGGTTCGGTTCGGTGAGCTCTTTCAGCAAAGAAGAGATCGAAGATAGGATGGAATCCATAGCGAAGATGGCCCAACTCAGCGAAAGAGAAGTTCCTATAAGATTTTCGGAGGAAAAGGCGGTGGAGGACAGCTGGAAAGTTCCGGTTAAGATCCCTTTCGACGATATCTCTAAGGAGGAAAAGCGGGGATTCGTTAAAAGTTTGGATAAAGACATGAAAAAATCCGGTTCTAAAGGATTTTCCCTCCGCAGTAAGATAAAGAACAGGATACTCTTCTTCCATATGAACTCATCGGAAAAGTATATAGTCAATTCGGAAGGTTCTACGGTGGATTCCGACGGATCTTTTATCTCCATTTTCTGCGTGATGAACGCCAAGGCGAAAGACGAGAAGGAACAGAGGATGCTGGGTTTTGGTGGAACTTCGGGTTGGGAGTGGTTGGAAGAAGAGAATATACGTGATCTGATCGTGAGGGAAAGCGAAAAACTGGTTCAGTCAGCACTAGAAGCTCGGAGTATGAAGTTCAGAGATACTATCGACGTCATAGTGGGGCCGGAAGTTTCCGGTATAATGGCCCACGAGAACGTAGGGCATCCCAGCGAGAGCGACAGGATAATGGGCAGGGAAGAAGCGCAGGCCGGGGGCTCCTTCTACAAAGAACTGTTGGGTCCGGAGAACTCTGACGAGATAGAAAAAGGTAGCGTCGAGATCGGATCCGAGACCGTTTCGGTCATAGACGATCCCACCATCAGAGGAAGTCCGGGTTTTTATCTTTATGACGACGAATGTGTTGAAGCTCGGCCCCGCTATCTTATAAAAGAGGGGCGCCTCAACGAACTTCTTTTGAACCGTGAGTTCGCCTCGGTGTTCGGCACTTCATCGAATGGAGCAGCACGTTCCGCCGGCTACAGTAGAGAGCCCATCCCCAGGATGTCGAACACGTTTTTCGAACCAAAGGACCAGAGCAAAGAAGAACTGATAGAAGACGTGGATAAAGGAGTCCTGATCGAGAGTTTTACAGAATGGAACATAGACGATAGAAGATTCCACAGCAAGTATGTGGGACTCGAAGCGTATCTGATAGAGAAGGGAAAAGTGACCGACAAGATGGTCAAAAGACCCGCTCTTGAGTTGACTACGCCATCGCTGTTGGAAAGCATCGACGGGGTCTCAGACGACTATGAATACCGTATGAACTTCTGCGGAAAGAGCGATCCCATGCAGCCGGTCAGCGTATCTACAGGAGGCCCTTACCTCAGGATGAGAGACGTGAGAGTCGGGTGATACGATGATAGGAAAAAGGTTCGATAAAGAATTGTTAAAGCTGGCTGTCGAGACCGCGGAGAAGTCCGGAGCTGACGATGTCATAGCTAAGCTGGTAGAAGAGAAAAAACACCAGATAAGATTTTCCAACTCTTCTATAGACGTTAACAAAGAGTGGCAGATCTACACACTGGATATATTCATCTCAAAAAAACCACGTTTTTCTCTCACAAGAAAGATAGACACGTTGAGTATACAGGATCCGAGCAAGGATAAAGTGAAAAAGAGAGTACCGAAACAGGTAAGACTTTTAGATGATCTTCCCAAGAGTAAACTCTACTGGGGTATGGATGAAAGATCCCATACGTCCTATCCTTCTCTTTCCCTTTATCATGATGAGATAAAAAATTTTAATGAGAAAGGTCCAAAACTGGTAAAGAAGATGATCGATTCATCCCACGAAGGTGGTGCGAAAAAAACTGCTGGTGTATTGCATTCGGGAGTCGGTAAGACCGGACTTCTTACCAGTGAAGGGAACGGTGGAGATTACTTATCTTCATTCTGCCGCGCCACCATCAGAGCTTTTCACGACGACGAGAGCAGCGGACAGGCCCTGATGGCTAGCAGAGACCTCTCTAACATCGAAAAAAGGTTTAAAAAAGCCGGTAAAAAGGCTGGAGAGCTGGCGGAAAGGAGTGCCGGTGCAGAGAACGGTAAGCCGGGAACCTACGACCTGATAGTGAGTCCCACTGTAGGGGCTAACATTTTTGGCAACCTTCTGAACGGAGCAAACCCCATAATGATCATCGGCGGCATGAGTCCCTTGAAAGGAAAGATGGACGATAAGATCGGCCCGGATGAACTCACCATAATCGACGATCCCTTGGTAGAAAAAGGACTGAACAGCAGGCCCTTCGATGATGAAGGTACGCCTTCAGAAAAAACGAGTATAGTCAAAAACGGCGAGTTCAAAGCCCTCATGCACAACACTTCTACGGCTAAATTCTGGAGTTTCCTGAACAAGATCAAATTGAGATTTTGGAAGAAGGAAAGAACCACTTCGAACTCGGTCCTGGGGCAGATGGGTATGACCGGGACTGAAGAAAATCCAAAGACCCTACTACCTGCACCCACCAACTATCGATTCAAAACCGGTTCTTACGGCACTGAGGAGCTCATCGCATCATGCTCCAGACCCACCATATATCTAACGTCCAATTGGTACACCCGATTCACCAATATGGCCGAGGGGGAGTTCTCTACGGTACCTAGAGACGCTGCTTTTCTGATAAAAGACGGCGAGATAAAAAAGCCGATCAAAAATCTACGGCTGAAAGGGAACCTGCTTGATATGTGTGAAAATATCGAAGCCATCGGAAAAGATCTAGAACAGGTGAGATGGTGGGAAGTCAACACCCCTACTTTCATACCTCACATCAAGATAAAGAGCTGTGAATTCACACAGGCCAAAGGAAAAAAGGATTAGAAAAAGAAAGGGTTTTTGACCGGTTACTTTCTTCCTATCAGCACAGATAACTCGTTCGCATGTTCGTAACTCGGGTATCCGGCTCTTCTTTCTTTGAATCTTTTATTTTCTATCATTTTTCTCACGATCATAGTAATGCGGCAGGAGTATTTATATTATTCTTTAAAATAAAAATAGATAAGTGTAATATTACGGTGAAGAAGTTCAACACGGGAGTTGGAAAAGGGCACTGGATAGTTTTTTGTAAAAAAAGCGAGTTGTGGCGGAACGATCAAAGCAGACCCGAGCCGATAAGCAGGGGGGTAATACTTGTTTTCCGATCGATGTGAATTTATCTTTCTTCTAATCCCTTAAGTTCCGGGTAATTCCACCTGTCCTTTATCTCCTTCACTTTCTTCTTGTATATCTTTTCGGAAAGCTCACCGGTAGCTAGTTTGATATCCAGCTCTTCGATCTCATATTCAGCTCTCTCTATCATGGTACTTTTATACCTTTCAGCCAGTTTGTCCATCGTGTTCATCAATCTTTTACCCGCCTTGGTCATCTCATACACGATCTTGGGTCTTCCTTCAGGAGGAAAGACCGCGTTCCTTTCCACCATCCCCCATTCGTGCAGCACCTTGAGGTGCTTATCTACGGCCTGCCTTGTGAGCTCTAGGTCTTCAGCTAGATCGTCAGGATGGTCGTAACCTTCTCTCAGCATCTCCAATATCTCGCACCTGGTCTTGGAACCGAATATGCCTATCATATCTTTGGTGAAATCCTTCATCGCTCAGTAATGGAAAAGGAGATATATAGGTTTTTCAACCCGAGAGTTGAACTTAACCAATGAAAAGTTCAATCTATCTAATATTATTTTCAAGATAGATATAAATACTGACGCATCTATACCTATACAAAGGTGACGAAGATGGAAAAAAAGATGTTAAAAAAGTTGGACGAACGGTTGGCGAAGGGAGAGATATCTGAAGAACTCTACAACGAGATCATTTCCAGGCACGAAAAAGAAGAAGTAGAAGAAGAAGATCTGGTCGAAGAGCTCGAGGAAGAAGTGGAAAAAGATCTAGAGAATGTCTCCGAAGAGAAGGAAAAGGAAGAACCAAAAAAAACAAAAAAAGTTAAGATGTCTGGTGCCTCGGAGATAGACGGATGCAACTGTGAGACCTTTAAAGCGGCCGGAGCTTCAAGAGTCAACGGCGATCTCAGAGCAGATAAAGCGAATGTTTCTGGAGCGACCAAAATAAAGGGTAACGCTTATTTTGGAACTTTAGATTCCAGCGGTGCATTGAAAGTGACGGGAAAGAGCGAGGGGGAAAAATTAGACTTGAGCGGTGCCTCAAAGTTCGAAGACAGTGTCAAGATCGACATCATCGAGTCCGCGGGTTCCTTCAAAGCCGAAGGCGATGTTGATTGTTCCTCCATGAACGGCAAGGGAGCATTCAATATCTTGGGGGTACTGAGCGGAGACGTAGTTCTGAAGGTCTCTGGAAAATCCAAGATAAAAAAGATCAAAGGTGGAGACGTCATGGTTGAAAGCGGCGGCGGAGGTTTCTTCGGCTTCGGGAAATCTGGCTCTTTAGAAGTCGAGAGCATCAGCGGAGACGATATCTACCTGGAGAATACAAAGGCGGACAGTGTTACAGGAAATAAAGTGGTCATAGGTCAAGGCTGTAAGATAAAGACCGTCAAGGCAAGAGAACTCAAGGTCCACGAGTCCGCAACGGTGGAAAACAAAAAGGGCTTGAAAGAGATAGAAAAGAAGTGAAGACTCTCTTTACGAGCCGAACCCCTTTCTTTATACTTTAGAAAACCCATATGCCTGTATTCTTATCGGTTTTATCGTGTGAAGAGCATAGAAAAAATTTTTATCCTTTGAGCTCGTTATCACTTATAGAGATGAGGTCATGAATAAGACATGTAAGATCCTATCTCTCATCCTTATCCTCTGTCTAGTATCAGGTTTCATGGGATGTTTAGATAACGGTGGTGTGACCGCTGATCCCGATGTCGAGATCAATATATCGTACGTTGAGATAAGAGAATACGATAAGAATAATTATCGGGCCGCTCACGGTCATATCTTTTTATATATACAAGTACACTTGAGGAATTTAGATGATAGGTCGGACCTATATCCCGCTAGTCGAGATTTCGAAGTCGATACTGACCTAGGATATACCCACAATTACCACGACGTTATCGGCTTTCCAAATAAGATCGAACCGGGAGGGGAGGATGAATTTTGGATAAGCTTTGAGATCAGAGAAGAAGATACAGGTAAGATCCTCCGTTACGAACCGGACTGGATCCAAAGAGATCCTTTTGAAGAAGAGATCCCTTCCTATCGGTGAAAAGGTCACGCCGTTCTCAGGCCTCCTCGAAGGATTCAGGCAGCTTTATCATCAGCACATAGATCAGGAACAAGCTAAAAATTATGAAAAAAAGCGTAGCGATAAATGTTATGGGATGATCAACATAATCACTGAAATCAAAAGAGCCCGCCCAAAGGATGACTGAACCTATAAACGCTATAAATAGACCAAAAACGAGATTTCCAAAAAGCGTCCTGTTCCACTCCTTCCTATATCTACTCTTTGCCACCATGTCGGAAAGATCTCCTTTTGTTTCCTTCATGATCATACCTCTCATCATGAGCTCTTCCATGTAAACCATGCTGCCATAAAAGAGTATGAAATACCCCGTGATGATGAAGATGGTCGAAAAAGAGAGAGGGGCATCCAAACTATGGATATAAAATATTCCCGCCGTGCTGAAGACTCCGATCACGATAAGACTCTTTTTCTTTAGAAGGACACCCAGACCTGATACGATGGCACCTGTTATGGGAAGATACCAAACGAAAGCGGGGTAAAGGAATATAGTAGTAACCAATATCAAAAAGATCAAGACAAAAAATGCTTTCATTTCGTCTCCTATACTCTCTAAAAAGGTGATCGTTCCTCTGTTCATCTTCTCATCTGGTATCGTCTCACCCCCTCTATCGCGACTTCTAAAGGTTGTTTTGGATCCCAGTCTATAACAGGACCGTAATCTCTCAATCTAGCCATCCGATTGTTCCTCTCGATGCGCTGCAATCTTTCCATGAGCTTCTCTTTTTCATCGATGTGTCTTTTTTGAAGTTCCACGGGACAGGGAGACAGGACTGCGATCTCGTACCTCTTCATGGCCAATCCCGCTATTGCCTCAGCTACTTTTTCACTGTTCAAAGGTGAGATGAAGAACAGCAGGCATCTGTTGGGGAATATCTTATCCAGGATGTATCTAGCATGCTCCAACCGCCAGTAGCTTCCGCTCTCCAAATCCATAAGATCGTTCATTATCTCGTACATCTGTTCCTGGCTAGATTTTGGATAAACCCACCTGACGAATTCTCCTATCACCAGCAAACCCACCCTATTCCTGTCCGCTATCATATCGGAGGCTAAACTTGTTGCAGCCCTAACAGAATGTTTCAACATGTTATCCTCGAATACGCCTACGTTAGACTCGTGGAAGGCATCGACTATGATGACCACGTCCCCGCTCTTCTCACTTTCGTATGCGTTGCTCTTAGGGTCTAGATACCTGGCGGTAGCTTTCCAGTTGATATCTCTCATCTCGTCTCCTTCCAAATATTCTCGTATGGAGAAGAACTCCGAACCCACTCCCATCTGAGATGACTTTATATTTCCTAGCCAGCCTTTTGTGCGCTTGGGCCTCAATTTCGTTCGACTCAATTCTTCGATAGGGGGCAGCGCCACAACGTTCAAGCTCTTTTCGAATTTCCAATCTTTTTTGAACAACTTCAAAGGGTCCATGTATCGAATCTTTGTCGGACCGATACTGTAATTTTCCGTCTTCAAGAACTTTATTTTGTATTCTATTTTCTTTTCTTCGCCAGCGGCTAGATAAAGAAGCCGATGATTCGAACCTTCTAATACTTTGATATTTTTGGGAAGCTCGTCTTTTACTTCGAGGAAAACTTTAGAACTTCCGTTATTTTCAACCGTTAATTCGACTGTGAAATCCTCTCCTTCATAGGTATGGGCTTCTTCATTCGCTCTCTTGATCTCTATAGCATCGTCGTCGGGAGGTAGGCCTATATAACCTATTGCAACTATAGTAACTGAAGTGAAAGCCAAGATCAAGAGCATAGGGCTCATGAAAGTGAGGCCGAGGGCGAGGGTCGATAAGAAAAAACCTAACAAATAAACCAGATTTCTATTTCTCATCTGATCTATCACGTCTCCTCTATACCGTAAGCCTTTTCTAATTCCTCTATAGCGGCCCTTATCTTTTCTTCGAACTCCTTGGTAGTTTGATCCGTTCTTTTTGATCCTTCGTCGGAGAACATGGTAGTTCCGTCTACTTCACCAGGCGACTTCAGATCATTCAGATCTATGGCCTTCCGGATATATTCCCGAAGTAGTTCGTTATCCAATCTTTCTACCAGGGCTTCATCATCTTTTTTTAAATCCCGAAGTTCCTCATCAGAAAGATTTTGATCGATCATGATCAGGCGGTAAATCTGCTCTTTGATCCTGCCTTCGATGAGTGCTTGTTTCACTCTCTGGCCTTTCCTAGCTTTCTTCAAACTTATCATATCATCCTTTAAAGGGAGTTCGGAAAATTCTTCTTTCTCTTCGATACTTTGCCATAGATCAGCGAATTCACTATCTACGTTCACCATCTCTACGAGCAGCCATAAAGGTATCACCATCACCGTTACAAGGATGGCGGCCCTGACACCCCTCCCAAAAAAAACCAAAAACAATAGGACCGCTACACCGATAAGCTTCATAAATAATATATAAATAGAGGATTTCATCCCTAACATATTCCTAACTCTCGGCGCGACCATATCATACGGCCTCCAATTCCCTTTTTATCTGTTCGAAGTTCTTTATAGCTCTATCCCGCTGGTCCTCTCCAAGGGGATGGTCACTGTATTTCGCCTTTTCGAACAGCTTCGTCATCTCGTCGATGGTGCTCTCTTTTAATTCTAATTTCTCTATGGCCTTCCTTTCTAATTCTCTTGGTGTGTAAGATACATGTTGGGGAACGCCTTCTTCTTCCAGGATCATACACATCTTCTGATAATTCCGGATTATCACGTCTCTTACATCTTCTCCTTCGTGCAGCTGCTTTATGGCTTTGTCCGCGGTAGTCGATATATCATCTTCATCGGCTTCTTCATCTGTAGACCTTTTGTGTTTGAAATAAAAGAGAAAGATGATGAGAAGAGAGGGGAGTACGATAAGTATGATCAAACTGGCTATGTTCGATCTAGCCGGAGAGAAGAAAGGCTCAGCACCATCCCCGAAAGGGATATCAGGTTTGAATGGAAATCTTACACTGGGAAGAAAGCGTCTAAAACCCGCTAAATATTCTAAAAAGCCTATGATGGGTTTCTGGAAAAATATTAGGATTATCAGGGCTACACCGGTCATCATCGTCTTTATACGGCCCTTCATATCCTCCGAAGTAGAGAGCAAACTCCCTATCGTAACGGCTACCACTATAAAAATCGGTAAAACATACCTCATCACATCGGGGATATCGGTAGCAAAAGGGGCTGTAGTACTTCCTTCATAGTCAGGATCCGCCGGTTCCCTCTCCAGTATGGTCTCGTCTTCGCCTATCCAAAAATAGGCTGAACTCATATTCCCTAAAGCCCAAGCCAAGAGCAGTAGGAGGATCACGGTTACGATCAAGATCTCCTTCCTATCTAGTCTTATATCCATCGCCTGTATCATCTAACACTAGAAGGTCATTTAAAATATTATCCTAAAGGCTTTTTTTGTACTACAAAACAGGAACTACCATACCTCCCTCAGGAAGAAAAGTGACTTTTCCTCCCGTTCGCTCTAAGGCTTCGTCGAGAGCTTTCTGCACACTCTTTTTCCGCTCCATAAATACCGCCTTCATCTTCTTTTCGTCCAATTCGGTCACGCACCATATGCATGAATCCGAACAAAGTTCGGCCATCTTAGCGGCTTTGTGGTAACCTAACTTGTAGCCCTCTTCGATCTTCCTTTTTACCTTCTCCGGGTCATCCATGGATGCCATGAGATCGTAGAAGTTTCTAGGCCCTATACCTTCGGGACAGGCGGAAACTAGGATGATGATGCCTCCTTCCTTCAGCGCGAGCTTCCCGTTCTCAAGAGCTTTATGACTCTGGTATAGATTCAAATCGATGGGATATGAAGCTGTGAGAACGACCTCCGATCTCTGTTCAATAGGAACGCCGAACAGTTCTTTGGCGACTTCCACCTCTTTCATGAAAGACTCTTCGATGCCGCCGGCAGAAGCGCTATGGATGTCTCTATCTTTATCCAGGGTCATGTTGAGTGCGAACACCTCGCCTTCAAATTTTTGAATGGCTTCCATCATATCTTCGTGGACAGGATTGCCTTCCAAACTTAGGGTTTGTGCCTTTTCATCGAGTGCAAATTCGTGATTCTTGGTGATGGTCTCGTATGACGCCACCCCCGGTAAGAACGACTTTCTACCCCCGGTAAAACCTGCAAAATAGTGCGGCTCGACCGTGTTTATCGCCACTACGTTCTCCGCTTCGCAGATCCTCCTGTTGAATTTTACTGGAGTACCCCTAGATGTTTTACCGTAGTCCTCCATCTCGTCCTTCTTCGCGTCATGATGATAGATGTGATCTTTTTCAGTCTCGTATAGTCCGCCGAATATATGTGAATATTCTTCCTCCGTTGGTTCACGATGGGAGCCAGTTGCAACGATGAATTCAACTTCGTGTCCCTCTATCTCCTCTTTCATCAACTCTAAAACCCGAGACGTAGGGGTCGGTCTCGTGGCGTCG
Organism: Thermoplasmata archaeon; assembly: GCA_003555395.1. Taxonomy (GTDB): domain Archaea; phylum Thermoplasmatota; class Thermoplasmata; order Halarchaeoplasmatales; family Halarchaeoplasmataceae; genus Natronoplasma. Next base: position 35,875 of record PWHU01000077.1, on the reverse strand, counting down.
TTGACTATGAAAAGAGTACCATCACCGATGAAATCAGAAAATCTAGGTTTACCGAGGGGACTCTCAAGTGCTTCCAAGATCACTTCCGCCTCGTCCTTTTTATCAACTTCTTTTGGATAAAGGACGGCGTTGACTTTTCCTTCGTCTATATCTACGGTTACATTTTCACCCGCATAAGGAATTTCGAGATGCATAGTTCACCAAGTACTGTATAGGATTTAATCTTTTTTGATTTTTACTGGAATGCGGTAGTCAAGTTGAAATGATCGCTTTCTTTATCGTAAATTTAATATGTATCTGATGTTTATTTTCATCCGCAGTATATCTTGCGGATCCTTTAGTACTGCGAGGAGTGATGGTTTTGTATACCGATGAGAGAAAATTTTCAGTATTCGTTGTGGGGATTCTCCTCTTGATGGGAGCCTTCGGGGTCATGGGCGGCGGTTTGGTGGCCCCGGGATTACCTACTATAGGCGAAGCCTTCGACGCTCCGGAAGAGCAGGTAGGTTTGATACTGAGTATATACACTCTGTCGGCGGCGATCAGTCTTCCTTTGATCGGTTATTTGATCGATCGCGTCGGCCGCAAAAAAGTAGGGATCACCTGCCTCCTTATAGACGGGGCCGCTGGGTTAGCCATCATAATGGCACCGAATTTTTCCATACTGTTACTGATGAGGTTCATGCAGGGTGTAGGCATCGCGGGACTGGTGCCGGTCGCCATGACGGTGATCGGTGACCTTTTTTCTGGTGATCGGAGACTCCAACTCATGGGCTACCTTTCCGGGACCATAGCCCTCGGTGCGGCGGTGATCCCCCTGATCGGAGGTGTGCTAGCGTCGATAAACTGGAAATTGGTTTTCGCGGTTTACGGATTCTCAATTTTTTTAGCCATATCATTTTACTTCGTGATAGCCGAAACCAAACCGGAAACGAAAAACCAAGTGTCTCAAAGCCCCTCAGAATATCTGTCGTCTCTCTTCTCCACTTTGAAGATAAAAAAAATACGCAATATAATGGTACATTCTTTCATCCTCTTTTTTTTCCTATACGCTTTGGTCACTTACCTGCCTTTATACCTCACCCATATCCACGGCTTCGATGAAATATTCAACGGTGTAGCACTCTCCGGACAGGCCGTCTTTTCTGCTTTGCTGGCATCGAAGGCAACGTTTATCGCAGATCATCTTGACTGGCGAAAACGTGCCTCTCTCGGTTTCTTCCTCATCGGCCTGTGTTTTTTGATGCTGCCTCTCTGGCCCATAGGGAGTTACCTCGTCAGCTTCAGTTTCATCACCTACGGCATAGGTATGGGTATAGTTTCTCCCACTATCTACAACAGGGTCACCCGATTGTCTCCACCAGATCTTACCGGATCAGTGATATCTATATTCAACACCATGAAGTACGTAGGTATGACCACCGCGCCGCTCCTGATCGGTCTATCTTTGATATTCCTAAATTTGACCACAATCTTTCTCTTAGTTGGATGCACCAGCGCAGTATGGGCCTTCTTCACGTTGATACCTGGGATAAGATGAAGAAAGTCAAATACCACCAAACTCTTCCTGAGCTAATATGATCACCCACATAACGAGGAAAGAACTCTGGAAAGAAGCGAAGAGAAAGGGTGTCTACAAACCAGATTCCTTAGAAACTGACGGGTTTATCCACTGCTCCGATTTGACCCAAGTTTTAGAAGTTGCAGAAAAGCTCTTCAAGGATGAAGAGGATCTTGTATTGATCTGTATAGACGAAAAGAAGCTGTCTTCGGACTTAGTTTATGAAGATCTGTATATGTCTGGTGAAAAATATCCGCATATCTACGGACCTCTAGATCTCGAAGCCGTGGATTCAGTTCACGAGTTGATGCCCGATGAAAACGGTACTTCCGCTCTACCCCAAGAGTTAGAAGTTTATAATGAACCCGGAGGGTAATAAATAAATGACGACCCTGCCTTTAACAAAACAGTATTTATTCAACTATAGGTGAAATAGTAATGGAGGAAGATGGAGAAGATTACATCTGGATAAAAGAAGATAGAACAGTCAAAAGAGAAGAGGGTAAAAGAAAGGTCGAAACCGAGTTACTCTTCAGCATGACTCCAGAATCTATCAAATTCAGAAAGAACGGCGAGTTGAGAACCGTTCCTTTGGATTCTATCAAGAAGATGTATTATGGTGTGGAGCCGTATCCTGAAAAAGTATATCTGATTCTGAAAGATGATCAAGGTATTTGGCTTCCTGAGTGGGCCTCGAAAGAATTCGTCGGTCTGAATGACGCGATAACAAAACACGCGGACCTAGTGAAGACTAAAGACCCTAAGTCTGAAACGGATTTCAACAAATATGGACGGATCATCGGAGGTATCCTCCTCATAATCCTGTTGATTTTTGTGGGGGTGGTCGGAACTCTCTTTGCATTGACATTCGGTATTTTGACTTTAATACCCATAGGATTAAGCTTGTGTTTTTTGATCTGGTTGACCATCGCTATATTCAAAACCACTAAGAGATCGGAGCACGTTTGGGAAAAAGTAGATTCTTCTTCCTGACCGCATTTCAATATTCGTATCCCCCGACTTCTTCTTCATCAACATCCACTCCCAGTCCAAGCGCTATGCGGTTAACGAAGTTGAAGTAACCTGTGACGAGTACGATGTTAAGAACGTCCTGATCACTGAAGCCGTTCTCTCTGAGGGTCTCGACGTCTTCCTCCATGATAGTGTTAGGTGCTTCGGTCAGTTTTTCAGCGAAATCAAGCATAGCAAGGTGCTTTTCGCTGAGGTCTATGCTTGTGTGATCGTCTGACAGCCCAGACACCTTTTCTTCATCACGCCAGTAGTGATTTAGAGCTTCAGAATGATGTTCGACGCAGTACTCGCAGCCGTTGGCTGCAGAAACGATAACGGCGATCATCTCTCCTTCTTCACGTCTTAGGGTTGAATCTTTGAACATCACGGAAAGATAAAGTTCCATATGAGCTTCCATAGCACCAGGATTCAAACTCTGGACTTTCATTATGTTGGATAGTTTTCCTCTCGCGCCTTTTATATCCTCGTATATGTCCTTTAGATCTCCTTCAGCTTCATCCATACCTATCTCTTCTATCCATGACATGCGTATTAGAAAAAAATCGGGCTATTTAAATTGAACGTTGGTGTTTTTTTCGAAAGTTATAAGTACACAGCATGTTATAATTTAGTTCAAAGGTCCCTTAGAGGTTATTATCATGCCAGAAACAACGGACTCAATCAGCATCGAGAGGATAGTTTCGATATGGATAATCTTCGGGTTGATCATCGGTTCTTCACCCGTGCTTTCAGGCATCGCTTTTGGTTCGTACGAATATGACGCGGGTATAGATACCGATTCTACGCTTAGCGAGAGCATCCAACAAGATCACGTACGAGAATGGAGACAATCCACCCGTGATGATTTCGAAGAGGGCGAAGTAGACGATACTTTGATCATAGACGATACAGGAACTATGAAGCTGGACACATACAGCTACAAGATAGGGAGGGTCGAGACCCCTGATTCCGCTTGGGAAGGCGGTTACACCACCAAATCGGCCGACCCTCAATATCAGGCATCAAGAGGCGGATTTATAGACGAATTCACCATGGCTACCGGCGAGAACGTAAGTTCCTTCGATCTGATGGTTCTTAAACCGTCTGGAGGTGATGACTATTGGGTAGACACCCCTCAGGGTGAAACCGCTATAGATAATCCTCAACCAGGCGGAAGAAGGACATGGGATGTGGACCTCCCGATAAACCAGGGTGATTGGATCGGCATATATGCATTTGGAGAACTTTCAGCCGCAAAAACAGGCGGAGATCACAACTATTACAGAACAGGAACGAACATAGGCAGCACACCTGAAACGATGAACGAAGTCGGTCAAACGAAAAGACATACCATGGAAGCTGAAATAATAACCCACGAAGAGAACGGAGTACTCGAATCTTCCGTGTATGATCCCGGGGAGTACTTCTGGAACTGGGATACTATCTCGTGGGAATACGAGGAACCTACAGGTACGACCGACCTGACGGTAGAGACCCGGACTTCTCCAGATCAAGTATCTTGGAGCGACTGGGAGGAAGCGGAAAATGAGGAGGATGTCCCAAGTCCCAGATACAGATATATACAGTATAGGGTCACGTTCGAAGCGACCGACGGTATAGACACGCCTGAATTGGAAGAGATATCCATAAGTTATGAAGTGGATGAGGAACCGCCCCAAGTGACTCATGAGATCGTTTCGGGAACGATGCACGATCAGGGCTGGTACACAGATATTGTTGAATTGAACATAAGCGCCGAGGACGATATCTCTGGTGTGGACTCTATTTATACACGTATAGGTGGAGCCGAAACGTGGAACGAGCATGAGACCGAAGCCGTAACATTAGAATTCGACTCGGGAATTCACGATATCGAATATTATGCGGAGAACAACCAGGGGCTGGAAAGCCAGATAGAATCTTTAGAGATCAAAGTGGATAATGAGGCCCCTGAATTGGATATAACTCTTCCAGAAACAACCCATCAATGGTACTCTTTTTCGCCGGAGGTAACCATCTCGAGTGAAGACGATCTATCAGGGTTGACAAGGATAGACTATAGATATGATCAAAACGAGGAGTGGGAGACACTTTTTGGAAACGATATAAACGCATCCTATGAAGACACTATCGTATGCGAAGAGAGAGGGGAAGTATATTTAGAAGTGAGAAGCATCGATCTGGTCGGTAATGAGATGGTCAAAAATGTTACCTTTTACGTCGATACAGCTACACCCACTCTCCAGGAAATTTCTTACTCTGATACGGTTTGGAATAATGATATGATCGTCAGGGCGGATCTAAGAGACCAATACAGCGGGATTGACGACGTTCGCCTTTACTACGATACAGGAGACGGTTGGAGAGACGTACGCATGAGCCAAGAAGGTGGTGAGTACGTAGCTACCATACCCGGTGACCATGTCGGATTCTCTTCTTCCTTCGAATATTATGTCGAGGCCGTCGATAACGCAGGTAACGTGATGGAGACCGAGACTGAAGAGGCCAGCGTCGGGATAAACGCATGGTATTTCACTCCGACTCCAGTGATTCTAGTCTTGTTAGGACTTTTCGTTTATTGGAAAAAGAAAAGGGAAAAAGAAGAAGAATTGATCCCTATGAAAGATTCAAGATTATCTAAGATCAAACAAGGAAAAGAACAGAAGTTAGAAAAAATACAGGAAGAAAGGTACGAACGATTCGATTGGGAATCTGCAGACGGAAGGCCTCCTGAAGGTGAGATGGAAAACGGAGGTTTCTTGCCTATGACTTCCGAAGGTTCTGAGCCTGGCGATTCGGGAGAATGGAAAGAAGTCTGTGATATGTGTGGTACACATATAGCTTCCGAAAACCTAGTCGCCTGTTCATGTGGTAATATTTATCACGAAGCTTGTGTGAGATTCGAAGGTTATTGTCCCAACTGCGGCGAGGATTATGCCAATATAGAGGCGGCTCCATCTAATAAAGAAGAAATTCCTGATGCACCAGATCCTTTTGAAAGTACTGAAGAGTATGACGACGTGTCTATGAGACAGGATCAGCAGCAAAACGGACGGCAAAATCCTCCAGAAAGAGCTCCTCCCATGAGACAGGATCAACAGCAAAATGATCAGCGAACTCCTCCGGAAAGAGCTCCTCCCATGAGACAGGATCAACAGCAAAATGATCAGCGAACTCCTCCGGAAAGAACTCCTCCTATGAGACAGGATCAACAGCAAAATGATCAGCGAGCTCCTCCGGAAAGAACTCCTCCCATGAGACAGGATCAACAGCAAAATGATCAACGAGCTCCCCCGGAAAGAGCTCCTCCCATGAGACAGGATCAACAGCAAAATGATCAACGAGCTCCCCCGGAAAGAACAGTTGCTCAAGATAGAAACGATCAACCGATGCGAGATGAGAACGGAAAACTGCTTTCTCCCGCAGCAGTAGCGGAGCGGCGGCGACGTAAAAGCGAAGGAAAAAGTCCACAAAAAGGAAATGATATAAGAAGAGATAGAAGACGCGATACAGGGAACAGAGAATATTCAAGAGAAGAAATACCCCCACCTGCAGACGACGGTGTGATCAAATGTCCTTTCTGCGGCAGCGAAAACGAACCTGAATTCGAAAAATGCTGGGCCTGTGATGCAAACCTAGATAGAGATCTGTGATGTTTTCACGCGCAGTCATACATCCGAATAGTTTAAAAGATCCAACCTGAACCGTTGGCTATATATATGAAGGAATATATTGAGTTAGGTGTTAATCATGATAACCGGTATCTTTGCTATAATAGTCGGGTTCGCCCTCTTGACCGCATTTTTAGTCTTGTACGAATTGATCCCGATCGGCGGACAAAGTTTGGATGAAGAGGTCGAGCGGATAGGTATATTTCAAGGAGCTATAGGGATAATAGGCGTAGGTATTGGTGTCTGGGGCCTAGGTATATGGATTAGTATAATCCTTATCATAGCCGGTGTCACGGCGGCACTCGGTCTCTTGATGTGGGCGCCGATGCCCAAGATCAAACAAAATCTAGATAAGCTGATCAAGGGACTCGTTCCCGTTCAAATGATAATCGGCGTTCTCAGTATAAATGCAGGGATCCTTGCTTTGTTAGGGTGACAAGCAAACGTCATAACAATATATATCTCATGATATCGTTCTGTTAAGTTTTGTGATCAGAAGATCATAGCAGCTATCAATTTTTCTCACTACGTTCGAAATAGAAGAAGCATAGCTTCTTCTCGCCTTCAAACTTCTTCATTTCATTCAAAAGATTTGAAGACGCCACAAAATCACAGATTTTCCTTGCTTCTAAATCTTCTTCGCTATCACTCAGAAAATGTAAAAAGCGCCGAGGAGGAGATTCGAACTCCTGAGGCGCAGCGCGCCACCGGCTTGCTTGACACACCGGGAATCTCTTCCCGATGCAAGGAAAAGGCCTTTCCAGACTTTTTTCCTTTGGGCGGCTCTCAAGGCCGGCGCCTTAGCCCAGACTTAGCTACCTCGGCATGTTGAAGGGAAGTTTTTTCTTCCCGAAATATGCGGGGACGTCAGTCCTCTACTGTCAGGAAGATGTAAACCTGTTGAGGAATCAAGGAAACAAGCCTTATTTTATGATTACCCAAAGTATTCATCCACCATCTTTATAGCGCATACATCTCCGCACATGGAGCATGCGTCGTCTTCTGGATCCTTGATGTTCTTTTCTTCTCTCAGCCTTTTTGCTTTTTCGGGGTCAACCACCTTTTCGAACATATTTTTCCAGTCCAAGTTTTTCCTCGCTTTAGAGATGTTCCAGTCTATATCTTTATCTATACCTCTAGCCACATCGGCGGCGTGGGCCGCTATTTTGGAAGCTACTACACCTTCCCTAACGTCTTCAACGTCCGGAAGGCCTAGATGTTCCGCCGGGGTCACGTAACACAAAAAGTCAGCACCATGGTACGCAGCCAGAGCACCTCCTATAGCGCCCGATATATGATCGTATCCCGGGGCGAAATCGGTCACAAGAGGACCTAAAACATAAAAAGGTGCTCCTTGACAGAGTTCTTTTTGTATCTTTACGTTGGTTTCCACCTGATCAAGTGGAACGTGGCCAGGTCCTTCCACCATGGCCTGTACCCCTTCTTCACGTGATCTTTTTACCAGTTCCCCCAATGTTATCAGTTCCTGTATCTGCGGTCTGTCGGTGGCGTCGGCGATGGAGCCGGGCCTCAGACCGTCGCCAAGACTCAAAGTTAGATCATATTCCCTAGCGATCTCTAATAGATAATCGAACTCCGCGTAGAGAGGATTCTCCTCCTGATTGTGTAATATCCATGCCGCTAAAAAGGATCCTCCTCTGCTCACTATGTCGGTGAGCCTCCCGCTCTCTTTCAAACTTTCAAGGACGTCTTGAGTGACTCCGCAGTGGACCGTGACGAAGTCTACACCGTCTTCAGCGTGCTTCCTGATACTGTTGAATATCTCATCAGAGGTCATCTCGACTATAGAAGACTCTCTAGCCTTAGTAAGTCCACACTGGTATATCGGGACGGTCCCTACAGGAAGAGTGGTTTTCTCTATCACGTCTCTCCTTACTTTGTCGATATCCCCGCCTGTACTCAGGTCCATGACTGCGTCACTGCCATAATCCTCAGCCACTTTCAATTTTTCCATTTCCTTCTCGACGTCATGAAGATCTTTTGAAGTACCGATGTTCACGTTTATCTTGACTTTAAGTCCCTCGCCTATCGGTTTAGGGTCGGGATCGTGGATAGGATTGTTTGGGATGACGGCCCTACCCTTTTTTATCATTTTTGCCAGCTTTTTGGCCGGGATGGGTTCGTCCTCTACAGCTTTATGAACCTTTTTCGGTACTTCTTTTTTACATCTGTCTATAAGGGTCATCGGATGAGCATGGTTTGTAGGTAGTTTAAAACGTTTTGGTTTCACAAAAACAGATTTGAGAATATCCACATAAAATCTTTATATCTTACCCCTTCTTGTTTCAATACTAAGACCCGAGGTGGTTTCCACTTGGAAGAAGATTCTGAGACCATTTGTCCCGTTTGCGATTCTGATATACCGCACGACCAAGAAAAGTGCCCCATCTGCGGAGCCGATCTTAGTCTGTTTGATCAAGATATAGATCTAGAGGATGACATATCTCAAGAATCGATCGAAAAAGTTATGGATATGGTTTTAGACGATGAAGGTATCGATCAAATAGATGGACCTAGTGATTTGGATTCGATCGAGGACGAACTAGGCCAGGAAGAGATACAGGAGGAGGAAGAAGAAGAGGACGATGATGAGATACAAAACGAACTTATAGAAGACCTCAAAGACCTTGGCCTGTCTGATGATGATTTAGAAGAGGAGAAAAAGGAACCCGAAGATACTGAGGAAGATACGGAAGAGAACATAGAGAGGATCATCACCTTTGAATGTCCCATATGTGAAAGTGAAGTTTCAGAAGATGCATCCGAATGTCCAAGCTGCGGCGTGATATTTGAGGAAGAAGAAGATGAAGAGATCGAAGAAGAAGTGGTGGATGAAAAGAAAGAAGAACTTGAAAAAGATATCAGCAGCGTGGCAGAGGAACTGGATGATATACACGGTGATTTCGAAGAGTTAGATTCTATCCTCGAGCAGCAGATGGAAAGTAGCGAAACGGACCTTCAGGAAAGAGTCCATTCACTTGAAGAGAAAATAGGAAGGTTGAGGCGTTCCAATATAGTATTGGATGAGATCAAATCAGATTTGAATAAAGTAAAAAATGCATTAGAGGATGAAGACGAAGAAAAAGCTAACGGTCTGGTCGAAAGGGCAGAGGATAGGGTAGGCTTTGCATTAGACATACGTGAAAGAGTAGAAAGATGTAGAAATTACATCGAGTGGATCTCTCAAAAAAGCGATACTTCAAATCTCGAAGAATGGATAGAAGACATATTGAGAGGATGTGAGATTGGGGAATACAGGGTGGCATCAAAAAAGGCGGATGAAGTCGAACAAGACATAAAAGAAGTGGCCGAAGACATGGGGATGAAGAAAGGAAAAGAATTGAAGAGATATATAGAAAAGAAAGAAAAATCCGTAAAAGAAAAGCTTTCTGAGATAGACGATCTCAATGTAGATGTAGACACAGGAGATATAGAAGAGTACGTAGACAATTCATCTATAGAGATGGAAGTCGGCGATCTGATCGAAAGTTTTCACAGCATCATGAACGCTAATAGGACAGCTGAAACCGTACATGATATATCTAAGAAGATCGTAGAAGCGGAAGATCATATAGAACGGCTCAAGGAGAAAGAGAGGGAATATGAAGAGTATTCGGACGACCTAGAGGAGGCAAAAGAAAGGTTCAAAAGGGGAGATATCTCCGGCGGGGAAGACAAAGTCGAAGGTACCATAGATGATCTCAAAAAGAAATTGGGGGAAAAGGAAGAAAAAGTCGAAAAAAAGAAAAAAGAAGAAACGGTGGAGAAGAAAGGTGGAAAAAACCTCTTCAAAGAGATACAGCAGAAAATACCTAGGACTAAAGAACTTCTGAAGAGATCAAAGAATTTCGGTATCGATATCGAAGGGGGAAAAGAACTCATCAAAGAGGCTGTGGAAAAAACTAAACAGAACGATTATGAGGATGCGATACAATCTTTGAGAGATTGTGAAGAGTTCTTCCAAAGAAAGCTTGATAAAAAGATCGAGGACGAGTTAAACCAGATGGAAGAGAGTTCGATCGACGGTATGCAAGAGCTGAAGGAAAGGATCGAAAAATATAGAGATAATGGAGATTACAAAAAGATAAGGGAGTTGATCGAAAAAAAGAAGAGAGGGGGAGAAAAAGAAAGTGAGCGAGATGAAGAGGATTTAGAGCCCTTCAAAGAAGAACTTTCTAGGATCGAAGACACCATCAGTATGGCTGAAAAACTCGAGCTCGATTTTCCTGAAGCACGGGGTCTCATTGAAAAAGCGAGAAGTAAATGCGAGAAGGGAGAAATAGGTGGATTACAAAGACTGATCGAAAAGATAGAAAATAAAGCTTTCCGGCAGCTGGCGAACGCTCTTAAAGATGATATAAAAGAGGCTAGAGACGAGCTTAAAAAAGCTAAGATCCAGGGGGCGGATATATCGAGGCCGGTAAAACTTTTAAAGGAGACCAACAACGCTCGAAAGAGCGGGGACCTAAAGGAAAGCATAGAATATTTTAAAGAGTACAAAAAGAATATGGAGGATATAAGGGCTGACTTATGACTTCAAAAAAAGAGATGATCGTTTTCGACATGGACGGCGTTCTAGTCGACACACACAGTTCATGGAAGTGGATCCACGACAGGTTCGGCGTGGACAATGAAGATTCTTTGAGAGCCTACATGAACGATGAGATAGACGATCTAGAATTCATAAGAAGGGATATTGGTCTATGGAGATCTATGAACCCTGATATTTCAAAGGAGGAAGTAGTAAACATATTGAGCGAAGCTCCTGTGATGAACGGGTTCGATGAATGTGTACCCTATCTTGGAGAAAATTACACAACTGCGGTGATAAGCGGAGGTTTGAAACCTTTGGCCGAGATGATCGGAAGTAGATACTTCGATAGGATACTCGCTAACGATGTCGAGGAGAAAGGAGGTGAATTGACGGGTGAGGGTATAGTAGAAGTGAAGTTAAAAGAGAAGGGGGATATCTTTGAAAGACTGGTGAAAGATATAGGAGTCAAAAAGAAAAGATGTGTCGCCGTTGGTAACAGTCACATCGATGCTCCCATGTTGAAAAAAGCCGGCGTAGGCATAGCGTTCAATCCCAGCGATAACGAAGTACGAAAGGCGGCTGACATGATAATAGAGAAGAAGGACCTTTCACTTTTACTAGAAAGGCTGGATTTGTAAAAATCGTTTGATCGACTTTTTTTTCAGCCTTAACACACAAAGATTTTTTACCCATAAAAGCATATTCCATCCCATGGGTTTAGACGATATAGAGGGATTAGAGGTAGAAGAGATCGCCAGGAAGATCGAATCTATGGAGATAAGAGGTGCCGCTGAGATAGCAAGAGCCGGGGCCTACGCACTGAAAAAAATCGGGGAAGATTTTGAAAATGAAGACATGACGGATCTTTTGGAAGAGCTTGAAACATGCAAGGTAAGATTGCTTTCTACAAGGCCCACCGCCGTATCCTTAGAGAACGGTTTAAGATACGTGATGCACGGAGTGAGAAAAGCTGATGATATAGAACAATTGAAAGAAATGATAAGTGATAACTACTCGGATTTCATCGATAACTCTATCAGAGCAAAAAGCAAGATAGCCGAGTACGGCGGTAGAAGGATCAGCGATGACGACATGGTCCTGACGCACTGCAACAGCTCGATGGCCTTGGCGGCGATAAAGTACGCGTGGAACAATGGAAAGAACATAAGCGTTATAGCCACTGAATCGCGGCCTAAAAAACAGGGTTACATAACGGTCGAAGAGCTTTCAAAGGAAGGTATACCGGTTACGCTGATAGTGGATTCGGCGGTGAGGGCGAAGATCAAGAAGGTCGACAAGGTGTACGTAGGTGCCGACACCATCGCATCTAACGGCGCTGTCATAAACAAGATAGGTACTTCTCAGGTAGCCCTTTGTGCCGACGAGGCAAGAGTCCCTCTAACGGTCTGCGCCGAAACCTACAAGTTTTCGAGAAAAAGCACCTTCGGCGAACTTGTCCCGATAGAGGAACGGGACCCATCGGAGATCGTAGACCCTAAAAAATTTCCGGGTGTTAACATAAGCAATCCAGTTTTCGACGCCACCCCATCAGAGTATATAGACTCGATAATCACCGAGAAAGGCGTGATCTCACCCGAAGGTGCTTATCGCATTATAGAGGAGATGATAAGATGAGTATAGACTATCTAGCATTGGACGAAGAATTAGACCCAGAAGGATACCTGATATGCCAATATACAGTGAAAAGTGACCTTGACATAGAGACCGCGGGAAAAAGGATAGCTGAAGAGGAGTCCACCGGAACTTGGACACATCCCACAACTTTGTCGGATGAAATATTCGAGCGGTACGGCGCCAAAGTAGTGGAGGCGGAAGGTGATCGTACTAGGATTGGTTACCCTGTTATAGATTTTTCAGGTGAGATCGGAGAGATCCCTCAAATACTGAGTATAATCGCAGGAAATCTTTTCGGTCTTGACTCTTTAGACGGAGTTCGTTTGGTAGATATAGAGTTACCGTCTAAAATTGTAAATAAGTATCCTGGACCTCAGCAGGGAATAGAAGGTCTTCGTGGGATATTGGGGAGACCCGAAAAACCTCTAGTAGGTACTATAGTGAAGCCAAAGATAGGTCTTCCTCCTGAAGAGTTTTCCGATTACGTATACGAGGCGGGAAAAGGCGGACTTACCAACTCAAAGGACGACGAAACTTTGGTAGATCAGGATTTTTGTCCTTTAGAAGAAAGAGTGTCTTATGTGAGTGAAAAGTTGGATCTGTTGGAGGAAGAAGGCCACAAGATGATACACGCTCACAACATAAGCACCAGCGTTCATAAAATTTTAGAAGCCGGCGACCTAGCTTTGGAGAACGGCGCTAGGCAGTTGATGGTGGACGTTTTGACAGTCGGTTTTTCCGGCCTGCAAGCTCTTGCTGAAGACCCATCGATCAAAGTTCCTATCCACGTTCATAGGGCAATGCACGGCGCTATCACGAAAAATCCAGATCACGGTATATCCATGCCCGTGATAGCAAAACTGGTAAGGATGGCTGGAGGAGATGCGCTGCATACCGGTACTTACGGAACTGGAAAGATGCACGCCGACATATCTGAAGAATTGATGTCCAAAGAAGCCCTTTTAGGCGAGATGCACGGTTTGAAAAGGATGATGCCCGTGGCGAGCGGAGGGCTTCATCCAGGATTGATACCCGAACTGATGGAAAACAGCGGAAATGACGTACAGATCCAAGCCGGCGGCGGTGTCTCGGGGCATCCTGACGGTGTGAGAGCAGGAGCGAAAGCTCTTTCACAGGCCGTAGACGCGGCCGTCAAAGGTATAGAACTGAAAGAATATGCAAAAGAGCATCTAGAATTGAAAAAGGCCCTTGATAAATGGATGTGAAACCGATGAAATTGAAAGGCAAAAAGATAGACCTGGAATCAGGAGATCATTTAGTGATACTACACAGAGATGATGCAGAAAGGATGGGACTGCGGAGCCAGAGTAGAGTGAGCGTGAACAAAGAGGGGAGAAACACCACGGCTGTGGTTGAGATATCAGAGAGTTTGATAGATAAGGGCGAGATAGGACTAGTAGAAAAAGTTATCCAAGACCTCAAGGTTACCCAAGGGGACGAATTGAAAGTAGTCCAGGCGAGAAGACCCGAATCTATCGAGCATATAAAAGAAAAATTGGAAGGTGAAGAATTGTCCACCCATGGAATAAACGAGATAATCCAAGATATAGTAGAAGGACGTCTCTCGGATATAGAGCTTTCAGCCTACGTATCCGGAGTCTACGCCAACGGTATGAGCAACAGGGAGATAAAAGATCTAATCCATGCCATGATCGATACAGGCGACAGGATCGAATTTGATGAACATCCTGTCTTCGATCATCACAGTATAGGCGGTGTTCCCGGAAACAAGATAACGCTGCTCATAGTCCCTATAGTGGCAGCTGCAGGCCTCATGATCCCAAAAACCAGCTCAAGAGCTATCTCCAGCGCCGGAGGAACCGCAGATATATTCGAGACATTGGCCAACGTGTGTCTGAGCGTGAACGAGATAAAGGAGATAGCGGAAGATGTCGGAGGTACTATAGCATGGGGTGGTGCGGTAAATCTAGCGCCCAGTGACGACATGATCATAAGAGCCGAATATCCCTTGAGGATAGATCCTTACGCTCAGGTACTAGCTTCCGTTCTATCAAAAAAGAAAGCCGCCGGAGCCGAATATCTGGTGATGGACATCCCTGTGGGAGAGAACACCAAAGTGGAGACCATAGAGAAAGGAAGAAAATACGCAAGAGATTTTGTCTCTCTCGGCGAGGATATAGGCATAGAAACCAGATGTGCCTTGAGTTACGGAGGCCAGCCCGTTGGTAGAGCTGTCGGACCGGCCATAGAGGCTAAAGAAGCGTTGATGGCCCTTGAAGGAAAGGATGTGCCTTCAAGTTTGATAGAAAAATCTACCACTCTTGCGGGCATGGTACTTGAACAGGGCGGTATAAGTGACGGTAAAGAAGAGGCTAAACGATTGCTGAACAGCGGCGAAGCCCTGGATAAGATGAAACAGATAATAGATAAGCAGGGTGGAGATCCTGAGGTTACGTCCGATGATGTCGAGATAGGAGAATATTCTGAAGACATCCGGGCAGTGGAAGAGGGCTATGTTGACAGTATAAACAACCATCAGATAATAAATATCGTGAGGGCGGCAGGAGGGCCTCACTGTAAAGGGGCCGGCCTGTTCTTGGATAAGAAAAAGGGAGATAAGGTAGAAAGGGACGAAGTACTTTACACGATCTATTCGGAAAGTAAGAGCGAGTTGAAGAAGGCGGTGAAAGCCGCCAATCACCTTAAACCCTTAAAGGTGGAAGGCATGATCTTGGAGGAGCATCCAAAAGTGGAGAAGGTCTGCTGAAAGTGTTTCAACTATAATGTCTCAGTCTAACGGCTTCGCCTTTTTCCGCATCCTCCATCTCTCTTCCCGACATGGTAGCGGGGCCCACACCTCTCAACTCATCTTCGTGTAACACTAACACTTCGTCTTCCGGCCTGATCTTATGATCAGCTTCCCTCACGCCTACGGCGAAAACGCTGCCTTTGGGTTTAAAATCATCGATTTGTGCCTGGTAAACGTTCTTCTCCTTCAACCTTTGGGCGCCCTCTAATGTCAAGGAGATCAAACCTCTTTCAGGAACTAACATCCCTCTTTGTTCATCTCCATCTATTATCTTGTAACGAGGATACCTTCCCTTGACTTCCGTACCTTCGAGGAGGGCTTTTCCGTCTTCTCCGAATTGAAATATCGCGAAAGAACTCATATTCTCTTTCAAGTAATTTGGAACGCTGCCTAGGTCGTCTCCAGCATATCTTTTTACTGCTTGAGCTAGTCTTTCTAATGCTTCTTCGGAAGTCGGATGTGCACCTTTAGTTGTGTTTACACAGTCTATATCGTCTGCAACGAAAGACATGTTCTTCGGAAGGTGGGATATGATCTTTTCATAATTCCGTTTATCCATTATCGTCTTCAACTGTTCGATGATCAACTCTTTTTCACTTTGAAACCATTCATCCGATACAGGGATATCATATTGCTGAGCTGGATAGAACTGCTCAAGTTCTCTGGGCACCGCTCCTAATGGTGATGTGAGTATGACTTCCTGGAGTGCCGTCCAATCTCCCTGTTGAGTGGCGTGTCTTATCCTCCTGTGAGTGTTCGAGAGAAAGTACGGTTTTCTAGCCGAGCACGGTAAAAGGAGCAACACGTCCCTTTCTGGCGGCTCGTATCTCTTTTTTATCCTCCTTATAAATCTCTTTATATCGGGTCTGTTCAAACTCTCCCTAGTGGTAGCATTGAGAGTACCTCCTGTTACAGGTACGCCCTCGGAAAACACCTGATAATCCTTATCAGCGGCTCTCAGGGCCTCTACCATCCATGGTTGAGTCCTAACCCTGCTCTCTACCAGCTCTCTTATCCTGCCGCTCTCTATACCCTTCCTGATCAGTTCCAATTCTCTTGATAAAGCTTGGTCGTTGCCTTCCGTCTCTCCCGCAAATTCCATCCAATCGGTC
Source organism: Thermoplasmata archaeon (assembly GCA_003555395.1). Lineage (GTDB taxonomy): Archaea > Thermoplasmatota > Thermoplasmata > Halarchaeoplasmatales > Halarchaeoplasmataceae > Natronoplasma. Next base: position 19,539 of record PWHU01000077.1, on the reverse strand, counting down.
AAAGCGACGTTGTCCAAACCCATCAATTCAGAAAGGGAAGAGTCGAAAAGGTCGACACCGAGATAAGCCAGCAGAGCCATGTTCTGGGGCAGGGTTATCCCTGGGGCGTATATCAACTTATGAAATGAGAGTCTCTCTCTCAATCCCACCAACTTCTCGTAAAGTAGGCCACTTCTTTGTAAAAGCTCGGGGGCGTTTCCGATAACGTAGAGTTCAGCATCAGGGTCCGGCTCCTGATCGTAAATTATTTGGATCTTTGGGTGATCTCCTCTTGTTTCGACTAGGCCGTCGCCTATGCCCTCGGGGTAAGCGAAAGGGGCTGGGAACGTGAAGTCTATAGAAGTTCGAAAAAAAGATTTTGGTAAGTTAAAAGTCGAGTCTTTATCTGTAGAGATAGTGATCTCAGCATCATCAGGGGGAACAAAATATTCACTCTCGAGGAAGAATATATTCGGCAGCTGTATCTTTTGTTCGTTGAACTCCCACGTTCCTTTTTTCGCTAGACCCCATCTATCAGTTATCTCGATCATTTTTGATTAGTATAGAAGGGATGGTAAAAAAGATTTAGTCTCGAAAAAAAAAGAAAGAAAGGGAGGAGGACTAAGTTTTTCTTAGTCCTCGCTCATTATCTTCATCCAGCCGCCGGATTCGTAAACTGCAAGGTCTCTTTCGTCCAGTTTTTCTTGGAATTCGTCCCAAGAGATGGTCTTTATCCTGTCGTTATTCCCCTTCGTGAACTGGATGCCGTCAGTACCCTTTACCAAACCTGGTTTTAGGTTTTTATTTTCGGCTATCTCTCTTGCTTTGCTTACGCTTATTTTTTCCATGCTCATTTTTTTTCCTCCATTAGACGGGGTCGATGTCATCACCGACCTCCAGATGGGGAATAGACTATTAATATAAATATGTTTCGCTAATATCCAGGATTTTTACCCCTAAATCCCGGGTTTTTCGAGCTTTTTAGACCCTGAAAAAGGCCGGCGTCTGACAGAACTAAAGAAAGATCGATTCACGTTCGTATTTCACCTTACGGCGAGCGGATCTAAAGATCCGAGCATGTTTATTTCAGGCTCGGTTAAAAGATCAAGATTTAGTAACAGTTATAATATGAAAATGTCGGACGATGGATTTTGAAATGGTCTTTAAGAAACTTTACTATGGGCCAAAAGTATTTAACCCCAATATAACTGATAGATAGCACATGAAGATAGTACCCGATACTAGCGTTATAATCGACGGCCGAGTCACTGACAGGATAGAAGAGGGACTTTACGAGGAAGCGCATATAATCATCCCTGAAGCAGTTCTACTCGAGTTGGAAGGCCAGGCCAATAGGGGCCAAGAAACAGGGTTGAGCGGTATCGAGGAGATACAAAAATTGAGGGAGTACCACGAGGAGGGAAAGATAAAGCTTTCTTTCGCCGGCGAAAGACCTACTGTCGAGGAGATGGAAGCTAGTTCAAGCGGCGAGATAGATTCGATGATACGTTCCATGGCTCTCGAAGAAGATGCGACTCTGCTCACCAGCGATATCGTTCAATCGGAAGTGGGCAGGGCTAAAGGTTTAGATGTGGACTATCTCGAACCAGAAAGTAGAGAAGAAAAAAAAGGGAAGAGCATACGAGACTACTTCGACGAGAACGTCATGTCGGTACATCTACGCAAAGGAGACAAGCCTAAGGCGAAGGTGGGTACTCCTGGAAACGTTAGTATACGTATCATAGAGGAACGCGTCTTGGATGAAAAAGAACTGAACGAAATAGCTCATGACATAATAGAAAGCGCTAAAAGGTCTTCTGAAGGTTTCATAGAAGTCGATAAAGGCGGTGCTACGGTTGTCCAGCTCGAGGATATCCGTATAGTGATAGCTAGACCTCCTTTTTCCGACGGTTTCGAGATCACGGCGGTGAAACCCGTAGCTAAGGTAGAATTGGACGATTATAGATTGTCCGATGAGTTGAAGGAACGGTTGGCTGAAAGGCAGCGGGGTGTCCTTTTATCCGGTTCTCCCGGTGCCGGAAAAAGTACGTTGGCTCAAGCGATAGCCGTCTATCTAAAGGACTTGGATTATACGGTGAAGACCATGGAAGACCCTAGAGACTTACAGGTAGGAGACGAGATCACCCAGTATACCAGCTTAGCAGGGAAGATGGAGGATACCGGTGACATTTTACTCCTGGTAAGACCGGATTACACCATCTACGACGAGGTGAGAAAGACACCGGATTTTAAGGTCTTCGCAGACATGAGATTAGCCGGCGTCGGCATGATCGGGGTGACACACGCGAGTCGAGCTATAGATGCCCTCCAAAGACTGATAGGTAGAGTAGAACTAGGTATGGTCCCGCAGGTGGTCGATACGGTGATCTATGTTGAAGACGGTCAAATAAACAAGGTTTACGATGTAAGCTATACCGTCAAGGTGCCGGCGGGCATGATGGAAGAAGATCTAGCTAGACCGGTTATCGAGGTGAAAGATTTCGAGACAGGGATAGTCGAGTTCGAAGTTTACTCCTACGGCGAGCAGGTGGTGGTGATGCCTGTAGAGGAAACCGAAGGCAGTTTAGAAAAACCCGTATGGAACATGGCGGAGAGAGAAATAGAGAGGGAATTGAGCAGACATGTTAGAGGGCGTGTCGAAGTAGAAGTCGATTCATCAGACAGGATCACGGTCTATGTACCCGAGAGCGAGATAGCTTCGCTCCTTGGTAAGAACGGCAGGAACATCTCCAGGATAGAAGAGGGGCTGGGGATGAGCATCGACGTGCAACCATTAGGCGGTGGTAAAATTCGTGAAAGAACGGAATCCGAGATGATGGACGTAGATATATTCATAGAGAAAGAAAAGATAGTCATAGATGTGGGAGTAGAATACGCTAAAAAAAGCGTTGATATTTACTCAGATGACGAATACCTTTCGACCTTGACAGTCGGTGAGGACGGCACTATAAAGGTGAGAAAGGGCACAAGAGTTGGAAGACGTCTTTTAGAGGACACTAACAGAGGAAAAAGAGTCAGCATAGTTATCTGATAGTCAATAGATTCAAAAGCTACTTCGAAAATTGAAATCGTTATTTTTGATCGTTTTCACTTTCCTTTCAGCCATTCAGATCCGTTCTTTTCGGTGGTCTCCTTCTTCCAGATAGGGACTTTCTCCTTTATCCTGTCGATACAGTACCTGCAGGCTTCGAAGGCTTCCTCACGGTGAGGAGCGGTGACCACTATGCCGACGATATTCGCCCCTACTTCCAACTCGCCGTATCTGTGCACCAACAAAATATCGTTCACTTCGAAGTTGTTGACCGCCTCCTCTCTCACTTTATCCAACTCAGATCCGGTCATGCCCTCATACCGCTGGAGTTCCAATCTTTTTACTATCTTTCCTCTATTTTCATTTCTAACCACGCCGTTGAATATAGAGATGGCGCCGTCCTCCTTTGACCATATCCTTTCTTTCAACTCGTCCAGTTGAAAATCCTCTTCAGTCACTATAACTTTTCTTTCATCCTCTTCTTCCATCTCACTCACTCCGATATCATGCTCTTCTTTCTATAGCCTCTACCAACTTATCTTTTACGCTGTCGTCTATCTCCTAACTCTTTCTCTATGTCGATATGAGCAAGATAGAGATCATGATCATGGTAAGCGTTCGCTTTGTGAACATGAGTATTTCTCCTTCTCAAACGTGGCTTCATCTCTAGCAGTCTCTTCTTCCGCCAACCCATATAATATCGCTTGGAATTGCGATCGGTTAATCAATAGTGGGGCCAGCAGAAGGGCTTTCGCGATAACTAAGTATACCTACTTGAAAAATTATTATATTCTGTCTCAAAGCCCATATACGCAGGAGTTTAAAGACCTATGATGGAGAAAGAGACGCCCTCGACCTGTGAAGGGGTAAAAACCACTTTTCTTCTAATTTTTAAAGTGCTACTCGTATGATGATCTCAACGTTTTCACCAATTTGAGCATCCAACTGGTAAGGTCGGTCTTATCTCTTAATATCTTTTTTCGGCTTTTATCAACGTCAAGTTCCAATTCCCCTGTCAATATCATCTCCGCGAGTTCTTCACCTTCCTCTACTGTAGGAACTTGACTACCTATCTCATAGTGCAGTTCCTGATCTTCTAGTGTAAAGGTGGAATAATTGGATATGTATATCCAGGGCGTGCCGAGGACTCCGGCTTCGGCGGAAACCACGGGATGATCGCCTATCACCAATGCCGCGTTAGCTAAAAGATCTAGATATTTTGAAGGATGTATATCGGGGCAGTGATCTTTCAAAGGCGAGGGGACATAACTTCTCTCGTCTACGAACACTTTACAATGATCTCCTAGGTCTCTCACCATGTCTATGATCTGCCTTCTCCTCAACGGATGTCTTTTAAGGTCGATCTTCTTTTCTATATACTTGCTGAAACTAGCTACCACATAATTTTTAGGTTCGAGATCGAGTTCTTTAAGGACCCTCTTGTCCGGCGTGAACCAGTTAGGATGAAGATAAGCTAGGGAGTGGTAACTCGGGTGTTCCAAGTGTTTCTTTTTAGGCACGTCGGCGTGATAACAGTCGGGAGTTACTATGTTACTTGCATAATTGAACAGCAGATATTCTTCCATGTGGTGCGGTTCCGTATCTAAAAATACGACGGTCGGCACATCTATGAGTGAATTGAAAGGTGAAGGGGGAAGTCCGTTGACCGATAGGATAAGATCGGGCTCAAAGCTCTTCAATCCCCTTAGAAGTGATGTTTTAGTGTAGAGCGAAGAAACGAGCTTTGTGACTCTTCTATCGATGAGTCTACCGAATACCTTATTATCTATGCCCAGCGGCTCCAAAAGCTCCCGGGTCAGCTCATTACCAGTATGGAACAACAGGATTTCATGGCCCTCTTCTTTAAGCTCCTTTATCAAATTCTGATAGAAATGAACGTGATGAGGCCGTGAGACCAAAGGTGATATCTTCAAGGGGACACCTGTATTTAGGATAAAGGCATCGGTTATAAATCTAATCCTCCTTTTTTTATATATGGTGGGTTTGAGGTAGAGATGACAAGTAATTTATACTCGCAACGTAAACGATATACGATGCCGTGGTACCTGATAATCGCGATAGTGTTTTCATCCGTAGCTCTAGCCGAGTTAGGTGATAAGAGTCAGATCTTGGCCGTTTCTTTGGCTTCCAGGTATGAAGAAAAGAGCGTATTCATGGGTGTCATAACCGGATTGGCGGTAATAACTCTGATAGGCGTCACTATAGGCACCATCATATTCCAGTTCGTTCCTTTGTTTTATGTAAAATTGTTCGCATCTATCACCTTTATCTTTTTTGGTGTTTACACCCTGCTATCTTCTCAATACCTCGATGATAAAAAAGATAGACGGGAAAAGAAAAAGAAAATAGGGATGAAAAAAAGGACTAGAAGGAGGAAAAGGAAGACCGTAGCATCCTCTTTTTTTCTTTCCTTCATCTCGGAATTGGGGGATAAAACTCAATTCGTAGTGATGGCTTTTGCAGCTACATACGCTGCACCGTTGTCCGTATTCACAGGTGCCGTGCTGGCCTTCATCGCAGTAATAGGGATCAGTGTTATACTGGGGGCTAAACTCGGCAAGACCATAAAGAGTAGAAAATTAGATCTCGTCACTTCGGCCGTATTCTTGATCCTGGGTATCGCTTTTTTGATAGAGGCTATCTTCTTAGCGTGAACAAATAAAAATACGTCCTGTTCTGTTACAGTATCATGTCTCGATGGAAGAAAAAAGATTCTAGAACGGTGACACACTCGACGTTTTTTACCCTTGTAGAAGACGAGGTGGTCCTCCCGGATGGGACGGAAAAAACCTATACCATGCTGGAACTCCCTGACTTCGCCGGAGTGCTTCCAAAAGTAGAAGATAGACTTATCTTAGTAAAAAATTACAGATATCCTATAGACAAGAAGGTGATAGAGATACCCGCTGGTTTCATCGAGCCAGACGAATCTCCAGAAGAAGCCGCAGGAAGAGAATTGAGAGAAGAGACCGGTTACGGGCTCAAATGGTGTGAAAAGATAAATGAATACCACCCCGTGGCGAGTCTGAACGATCAGAAGGCACACCTTTACGTGGGTGAAGCGGAAAAAGTAGGAGAGGTGGAACACGACGAAGGCGAGGACATCGAGATCTTTCCATTGAAGATAGAAAAGGCCTACGAACTTTTAGAAGAAGGAAAACTAACACATCCTCACACCATGATAGCTCTATACTCCGCTAGAGATATGCTCACTAAATAGAATTACGACTATTTATCTCTCGATATTATATAATCAACGAGACCTTCTAGAATATCCTTATGTTCTCCATCCGGGATGAGCCGCAGATGCTCTTTGGCCTGCTGCGCATATTCTTCAGCCAATTCTCTAGAATACTCTATAGCTCCGGCTTTTTCTAAAAGTCCTATGGCCTCTCTTACCTCCACATCGGTATTTTCTTCTTCCTCCAATATCTCTATCAACCTTTCCTTATCATCGGAAGGCAATTCGTTAAGAGACTTTATGACCATCAAGGTCCTTTTCCCTTCCTTTATATCGCTGCCTACATCTTTTCCTATCTTATCTTCTTCACCTATAAGATCTAAATAATCATCCTGTATCTGGAAAGCGATGCCCATCTTTCTAGCGTACTCACCCATCTCTTCTACCTGTTTCTCGTCTCCACCTCCGATGATAGCGCCTCCTCGTGTTGCGGCTCTAAAAAGGTAACTCGTCTTCTTTTCTATCATCTCTATGAAGTCTTCTTCGCTTATCTCGTAACTACCTTCAAAGCTGATATCCTCTTCCTGGCCTTCCGCTACTTTCACCACGGAGGTGGATAATTCATCCAGGAGTCTTCTCAATGTTTCCCCCTCGACATCTATCTCCACTAGTTTTTTGAACGCTAGAGCGAAAAGACCGTCTCCAGCGTTTATCGCCCGGGGCTCTCCTATCTTTTTGTGAAGCGTCTTTCTACCCCTTCTCTTCTCGTCTTTATCCATTATATCGTCGTGGACAAGTGTAAAATTATGGACCAGTTCGATAGCTACCCCGTAAGGGATGGCTTTATCTTCGTCTTCGCCGAAGGCCGCCGCGGTGATCATGGCCAAAAAGGGTCGAAGCTTCTTACCCCCAGCTTCCGGATAATACGCCATGTGGCCCCACAGCGGATGCGCTTTTTCCTTCTGAAACATGTGAGTTATGGCTTCGTCAACATCGCTCTTTCTTTTTTTCAGTTCCTCTATAAATGACATGAAATGCACGCTCCTATACTCGTATATTAACTAAGCCAGCTTTTTAGCTCGCCGGTTATGACCCTGTTTATGTCGAAGAGGTCTTTAACATCTTCGCAGCCCAGCAGGAACATGGTCAGTTTCAACTCGTATTTTAACCTTTCAATGTATTCTACGGCGGCTTTCTCGCCTTTACCTATCTCAGGGAGTATGCCTCCCGCGATACCCACTATATCGGCCCCTAGTACCAGTGCTTTAGCTATCTGGAGGCCGTTACGTATACCTCCTGTTGCGATCAACGGAAGAGATACAGAGCCCCTACACTTCACTATGGATACCGGCGTCGGGATCCCCCACTCTCTCAGGTCTTCCGCGATATATTTGATATTATCGTCGTCTTCGATACGGTGAGCTTCTACAGCGGAGAAAGACGTACCTCCCATGCCCCCTACATCTATGGCTTCAACCCTAGAATCTCGGAATTTCATCGCCATCTCGGGAGACATGCCGGCTCCGGTTTCTTTAGCTATGGTGGGGACTTTTTTAGATATGTTTTTTAAAGCGTTGAGAACTCCTTTTGATTTCAGATCGCCTTCCGGCTGTACCGCCTCTTGAAGATAGTTGAAATGTACCGCGAGATGATCCCCGTCTATCATCTTCAAAGCTTCCTTCGCTTCAGATACTCCAAAGGGCTTTTCGCCGTCTTGGCTTATCAACTGCGGCGCGCCTATGTTGCCCACTACAAGTGGAGGGGAAAATTCCGCCAGCAATTCGTAGCTGTCTCTCAATCTCTCGTCTTCCAAGGCGGGTCTTTGACTGCCCACTCCTAGACCTATCCCCGTCTTCTCAGCAGTCTCTGCCAACCTTTTATTAAATCCCTTTGCTCCTTCGTAACCACCAGTTATACCCGCTATCATTATCGGCGCTTCAAGCCTTCTGCCTAAAAAGTTAGTCCTGATCGATATATCATCTATATTTATCTCGGGTGCCGACTGGTGATAAAGTTTGATTTCATCCCAGTAATTTTTTTTGATCTCAACGTCTTCGTTCAAACATATATCGATATGATCCTTTTTTCTAGATTCGATCATCTTTTCACCTCCGTTCCGACGACTTCTTCCTGATCTAATATGTTTTTCAGCCTACCTTTAACATCACCGTTTATAATATGGGTTTCCGCTTCATCCGATATCTCCATCATCTTTTCTACCTTCCGGTTCATACCGCCCGTTACATCCACGGTGGTTTCATGGTCGAGAAGATCGTTTTTTTCCAATGGCAGCATATCTTCCTTGAATAGTTTAATCAACTCGCCTTCCTTGTAAATGCCGTCTACATCGCTGACGAAGACGGCTCTATCAGCAAATTCTGATAAACCCTTCATTATATCGTCTCCCGAACATATGGTGATACCTCTCTTCTTATCGATGGTAACGTCGCCGAAAGCCACGGGAACCGTTCCCAAGGAAAGGTATCGTCTGACGATCTCGTGATCTATTTCGTGAAGTTCGCCCTCGTCAAATATCGTTATCAGACCTCCGGGTATGGATATGCCCCATATCCCATGGTCCAGCATCATCTCTAGTAGCCTGTTGTTCAACCGCCTCATATCCAATTGGACTTTAGCCATACCTTCGGCGGGCCTTTTAGGTTCTATCGAATTCAGTCCGTATTCCTCCGCGCCCGGATGGCCGAAGCTGCCGCCCCCGTGTACTATCACATACTCTTCAACTTCACTTTCCTTTATCTCCTGGATCAGCCTTTCAGCTGTACGAGTCCTGAATGAATATTTTCTATCTTTGTTAGTCAAAACGCTTCCGCCTAATTTGATCAGAATCAAGGGTCATCCTTCCTTTTTCCTGCTGCAGATAGCATATTCGTCTCCATCGAAAAATACTTCTCTATCCGGGTTCTCTTCTTGAATCTCCCTGATCATCTCCTGGATATCGACGATGGAGATGGATTCATCGTGCTTATCTATTTTTTTGTGGATTTTTTTATCCATTCAGATGCCTCTGATATGAAGAAGATAGTGATTTAACTACTTATATTTTTTTGGGGTTGTTTATCGAAGATCGAGGTAAGATAGAAGGACAAATTATATATATGTGCTCGAATACTCTTATGTTTGTCTGATAAATGTATGACATAGTGAGGAATTCGTATGACGGGAGAAGCGATGGAAAAGTTAGGCGAATACAAATACAATATCCTCTATTACATCTATTTCGTAAGTTGCATATTGATAGCCCTGTGGGTCGCGGACCCGGTCAATATATTGAGTGCTCTGATATGATGATAGCGGTGGGAACCTTTCAGGACCTCGGTAACACTTCTTTATAAGTTGTCAGTCAAGGCTCTAACAGTCATAGCTATAGCCTCGGCGCTGTCATGGTTCGGCGACCAACCCAATTCTTTCATCTTCTCGATAGAAAGGTGCATCACCTCTACATCTCCCTTCCATCCTCCTTTGCTGCCGCCGGTTTCTTCAGTCCATCTATACTCTACATCGTCCAAACCTAGCTCCCTGCAGACGGTATCGGCAATCCGCTTCACCGTTATGTAGTCCTCCGAACCCAGATTGAAGAACTCAACTCTCTGCTCTGCATTTTTTGTGGCGTATAGCATGCCGTCGATACAGTCCTCTATATAGAAATAAGACTTGCTCGTACCTGGTGGTGCACCTAATATCTCCAGTTCCGTAGGGTCTTCTTTCAATTTATGCACAAAATCATAGGTGACCCCGTGGGTACTTCTCGGGCCAACCACGTTGGCGAATCTGAACGAAACCGATCTCATATCGAATGTTTCACAGAAAGAAGAGATTAGGGCTTCACAGCTCAATTTTGAGGAGCCGTAGAGTGAGATAGGTTTCAAGGGTCCGAAGTCCTCCGGGGTCGGTATCACGTCGGTCTCGCCGTAGACCGTGGAAGAGGAAGTGAACACTATATCACGGACACCTTTCTTCCTCATGGATTCCAACACGTTGTAGGTGCCTATGATGTTCTGCTCTAGATGGACGTATGTATTTTCCGCACCGACCCTGACGTCAGGATCAGCAGCTAGATGGAAGACCATATCGCATCTTTCCATCTGCTCAGATAGATCTTCTTTGTTCAGTATGTCTCCCACCACGAGTTCAAAGTTCTCCTCACCCTCAAGATGCTCCAACATCTCTTTTTTACCTGAAGAAAGATTGTCGTAGCCGATCACTTTATTTTCTTCGACTAGGGCATCTACAAGATGACTTCCTATGAATCCAGCCGCACCCGTAACCAATATATTACGATCTTTCAGCTTTATTATCTCACTCTCCTATTCTTTCTCATCCTTTTTCTCCTCGAATAATCGGTTCTTTGAGAAGTGATAAAGGAATATAAATGCTACGATAACTAATATGAGTGCTCCGATGCCGGCAAAAACATCGGTCTTGAATATGTCCACTATGGCGCCGCCGGTGTAGTATGCCAATAGACCGATCATAAAACAGCCGGTGAACGAGCCAGTGATTATCGCCAGCCATGCACGGTATTTGTTCATGCCTATGACCCTACCCAATATCGAGCCGCCAACACCGCCGCTACCCTGAAAAGGAAAAACCACGAATACAGCTACGCCGAGAAACGCGAGATTTCTTATCCAATCCTTCTGCTTCATCTTTTCTGCACCGTAATCCTGAAAATTTTGTATCCATTTTCCTATGAGCGGGATCTTTTTAGCTATGTAAAAGTTCCAGAGCAGGAAATAAGACGTGACTATGTCAACGAAGGCGATGGATCCAGCCACCACGAATATCACCAAGTAAGCGGGAAGACCGCCGTGATTATTCTGAAGTAGAAAAATGGTCCCGGGTATCACGCTTTCTTTTCCCGCGGGTGGAAAGAAATAGGTGAGGATCGCTCCACCCACTATCCAAAATATTGTGATATCGTATAGGATCAGATGAAGCAGATAGATGTAAAACGCAGCTATAAGGAAGGGATTGAAGAAGAGGAATAACTTTCCCCATATCGTTTCGTAGAACTCCTCTTCATCTTTTAAGATGTCGATCATCGTTCCTAAATAAAGGTAAGGGTGTAAAATAGCTTTTGAGCGATCCTCTCAAGAGTTCTACTTTTCCACCACTAGAACGGCATGGTCTTTTTGCCATCTCGATATATCTACCTGCATCATCACTTGATAGTTCCTATCTTCAAGTTTCTTCATCACCTTTTGGTAGATCTTTTTTGGCGGGGTCGAAACTTCCATACTTCTAGATTTTACTGCTATCAGGCCGTGGTTATCCAACTTCAAAAAGTCAAGGTTCTTGATGAATATCTCGACTTGATCCCTTTGAGCGATATCCTGGTAAACTATATCGACTTCGTTAATTAGGTCTCGATAATCCTGGGTTCGGCGTGCATCCGCCATTATAGGAAAGATATTTTTCCTTCTCTTGGAAAGTTGAAGCAGATTACGGTAAGGATTTTTTGCCACCTCGACGGCATATATCTTTCCGTCCGTGAGTATGTCGGAGAGATGAGATACGGTGGTACCGTCTCCGGCACCTAAATAGAGTACTTCAGAATCGTATTTGAAAGGAAGGCCCCCTTCCTTTACCAAGAAGGCACCCAGCTTACTGCGGTTCGGATCCCAATGCCTGTACTCTACGTCGTCAAGTTGTAGAAGGTCTTCGCCGTAAACGGATCTTCCCGGTACGAGATTCAGCGTATGATAGCGACCGTCGATCTTGAAGACGCCGTCGGAGATAGGCACTGCTTTCACTTCACTCATCTCAGATCATCCATCACCAGCGCTAATTTTTCTGCGAATTTTCTTGCACCTTCTTCCGGTACCGTGAAAGAAACTCTGATAAACTTATCTCCCGCAGTTTTCGATAAGTAATTGCCGCCGCGTACGAATACATCATGTTCGTAGAGTAATTTTTTCTGTATCTTTTGCGGATCCAGACCCGTTTTTTCCACATCTATCACGAACATGTTCGTGCTGGAAGGATAAACAGGGAGGTGTACGTCCGGTATCTCTTCCACCGCTTCTTTGATGATCTTCTGGTTCTTCCTGGATTGTTCAAGCATGTCGGGGAGCCACTCTTCTTTCGTTTCTAACGCTTTTTTAGCTCCGACCTGAGCTATCACGTTGGCGGAAAGAACGTTGGTTCTGTATTTGTGCAATATATCGGAATACTCTTCAGGCATCACCAAAGCGCCCAATCTCATCCCTGCGAACCCTACATTCTTTGAAAAAGAGCACGCAAATATGGTCCTTTCGGGAACGAACTCCGAAGCTAGAGTGTGCTCGTATGCAAAATCGCGATACGTTATGTCGTGTATCAGTAATAGATCGTTATCTTCCGCTATTTGAGAGATGCCCTTGACCTCCTCTTCAGTATAAGAACTTCCTAACGGATTAAGCGGATCGATCAGTAGTATCATCTTGGTGTCACCGTTGACGGCTTCGTTGACTTCATCTATGGAGAGTTTGTAAGGATCCTTGTAAATATCTATCTCTTTAGGTTCGGCGCCGCACAATTCTATCTGATGATGGATCGGCATGAAGCTCGGGTCCGAAGCGATGACGTTGTCACCTTCGTCGAGCATAGATCTTGTCAATGTGTAAGTCCCCTCGATGCCGCCGTTGGTGATCAGCGCGTCGAAGCCTTCACCTTTTAGTCCGAGGTCTTTCAAGATATCATCTTTAAAACCCAATATACCGTCTCTATGGGGATATAGGTTGTGCTTTCCCTCCTCAAGCGCCTTTATCATAGATTCCATTATCTTAGGCGAGGTCTTTATCTGATTTGTATTCTGACTCATCCAGACTATCTCTTTTTCCTTCTCGTGAGCGTAAACGAACGGGTCTTTTTCTTCCAACATACCACCGCTTCGGTATTGAGAAGTCAGTATAAGTTTTTCGCCCCGATCTCTTGAGCAAGGAGAAAAATATATATTAAGGTCAGCTTTTAAGTGAAAGCCACACGATCGCCCCTGACGACGTGGAAGTACGTTCCGCTTAGTCGCAAAATGCTCACTGCGTTCACATTTTGCTCCTGGTTCGGAAGTACGTTCCAATGAGTCGCAAATTACTACGTAATTTGCTCCTGTGGTGTAGTCCGGCCAATCATCTCGGCCTTTCGAGGCCGACAACGGCCAGGGATAGCCGATTACGGGGGTTCGAATCCCCCCGGGAGCACTTTTCTTACTTCACTCAAAGGGTAAAAACTTATAATGGAGTTATATATGAATAAGCGATGTCTCTGAGCGACAGGATCGAGGAATTGAAGGAAGAGAACGATGCGGTCATCGTTGCGCACAACTACCAAGTAGGCGAGATACAGGATGCGGCGGAATTCGTAGGAGATTCATTCGGTTTGGCTAGAAAAGTTACTGAATTAGATGTTTCAAACGTGGTTTTCTGCGGAGTGGACTTCATGGTCGAATCCGCCGCCGTCCTCAATACGGACAAAAGGATCATCCATCCGGAATCACAGGCCGGATGTCCGATGGCTCAGATGGTCGATTTGGACGAGCTTAGAGATTACAAGGAAAAAAATCCTGACGCCGCTGTGGTATCTTACGTCAACACCAATATAGAGACCAAGGCGGAATCAGACGTCTGCTGTACCTCTTCCAACGCGGTAAAGGTCGTTGAAAGTTTAGACAATCCCAAGGTGTTGTTCGTACCGGACAGAAATTTGGGACACTACGTAAAGAGATTCGTCCAGGATAAGGAAGTCGACTTATGGGAAGGGTACTGTGCCACCCACGATGACATCATGAAAGAGGACGTGGAAAAGTTGATGAACGAATACCCTGAAGCCGAAGTCGTTGTCCATCCCGAGTGTAAGCCCGAGATAGTGGATATAGCGGACTTCGTAGAATCCACCGCCGGCATATTGGAGAGGGCTAAAACAACTAGTGCTAAACACATGATAATAGGCACCGAGAAGGAGATGGGATACCGGCTGAAAAAAGAGGTGCCAGAAAAAGAATATCACTTCCCGGGAGATCCGACATGTCAGAACATGAAGAAGATAACGTTAGAGAAGGTAGTTAGATCTCTAGAGCGATTGGAACCCGTGATCACCGTTGACGAGGGATTGGCAAGCAGGGCGAAGAAACCACTGGAGCGGATGATCCGGATAGGAAGAGGAAGTGAGTGATGACCGCACATATAGATGATAAAATTGAAACCGATTTTCTTGTAGTGGGGAGTGGGATCGCCGGCCTTTATACAGCTTTGAAGCTTGGCAGACTGGGTGAGGTTCAAATAATCACCAAAAACAGTGTGGAGGAAAGCAGCACCCAGTACGCCCAAGGCGGCATCGCCGCGGTTCTGGATAAAGGGGATTCCTGGGAGCTACATATGAAAGATACCTTACAGGCCGGAGCCGATTTCTGTAACGAGGATGCCGTGAGAGTCCTGGTCAAAGAAGGCCCTGATAGGGTCAATGAACTCATCGAGTTAGGTACGCAGTTCGATTTTATAGAAGGAGAACTGGACCTGGCGAGGGAAGGGGCACACAGCAGAAGGAGAGTACTGCACGCTAGAGGCGACGCCACGGGAGAGGAGATCCGAGAATCTTTGACCGCGGCCGCTACGAACCGTGAAAATGTTGAGTTGAACGAGAGGACGTTCCTCATAGATATATATGTAGAAGACGACAGATTTGCTGGGGCACTCTGCTGCGATCACAATAAAGATAACATCGTTTTTTACCGAGCACCTTACGGAATCTTAGCAAGTGGGGGATGTGGGATGGCATATAAAAATACCACGAACCCGGATGTTACCACGGGAGACGGAGTAGCAGCCGCCTACAGGTGTGGAGCGGAGATAGTCGATATGGAATTCATACAGTTCCATCCTACGGCTCTATACGATCCAGAAGGAGTATCTTTCTTGATCTCTGAAACCGTTAGAGGTGAAGGTGGCTTACTCAGAAATGAGGAGGGAGAGAGGTTCATGGAAAAATATCATGAAGAATCTGAACTAGCTCCACGAGACGTTGTGGCGAGAGCTATAATCGCCGAAGGAAAGAAGTTCGATAAAGAAAACGTATGGCTTGACGTTACTCATCTAGACAAAAAGTATATCAAGGGAAGATTCCCCAACATTTACACTACTTTAAAGAAAAAAGGTATCGATATGACAGTTGATACTATCCCGGTAGTACCTTCAGCCCATTACATGATAGGGGGAGTAAAGACCGATCTTGACGGCCGTACTTCTATACGGAACCTTTTCGCTTGTGGAGAAGTCGCCTGCACCGGCGTCCACGGCGCCAACCGATTAGCGAGTAATTCATTACTAGAAGGATTAGTTTTCGGACACAGGATATTCGAGAGTATCAGAAAAGATGGACTCCGTTCTTCTGTGAAGGTTGATCATACGGGATCTGAACAGGATATATGCGATGATCCATGTTTGTGGGGGTTGAAGCAAGAGTTAAGGAGTTCTATGATGGATAAGGCCGGTATAATAAGAGAAAAAGATGAACTTATAGAAGTCATCGGTTGGTTAGAAAAGGAAATGAAGAAAATCAAAAATATATCCTTTTTTAACACTGAAGGTCACGAGATCAAAAATATGCTGAGAGTCGGAATATTGATATGTAGGTCCGCCTTGATAAGAGAAGAAAGCAGAGGAGCGCATTTCAGGATCGATCATCCTGATAAAAAGCATGGATGGGATAACAAACACGTATTATTCGATAAAGAGAATCCCCAGGGGTATGTGAAATGAACGAGCACAGGATCAGAAAGATAGTGGCTGAAGCCATAGAAGAGGATATTTGGACCGGAGATATAACCACAGACAGCGTCATATCAAAAAATGAACGGTCGTCCGGCGAGATCAAGGCCAAAGAAGAAGGTATACTCGCGGGCCTGCCCGTAGCTGAACAAGTGTTCAAAGAGATCGATAGCGATATAGATTTTGAGAGTTTGAAAAAGGACGGCGAAACTTTAAGACCTAGAGAAAAGATCGCAGTGGTCTCCGGCAGAACTAGAAGTATACTGAAGGGGGAAAGGATCGCTTTGAACTTCCTTCAGAGGTTATCCGGCATAGCTACACGCACCGATAAATACGTAAAAAAGGTAGAAGATCACGACGTAAAGGTTGTAGATACGCGGAAGACTACGCCCAACCTCCGCATGCTCGAAAAGTACGCCGTAAGGGTCGGCGGAGGTAGGAATCACAGGATGGGACTTTACGACGCAGTGCTGATAAAGGACAATCATATACGGTCAGCAGAGGGTATAGAAGAAGCCGTCAAGAGAGTTAGAAAAAGCCATATGGTGAAGATCGAGGTGGAAGTGGGAACCGTCGAAGAGGCGGAGGAAGCACTCTGTACAGGAGCGGACATAATCATGCTGGACAATATGTCCATAGACGAGATGGAAGAAGTGGTAGAGACGGTGGACGGCGAAGTGGTTTTGGAGGCCTCGGGAAACGTAAACCTTGAGAATATAGATAAAGTAGCGGCAGCAGGAGTAGACGTGATCTCGGTAGGCGCGTTGACTCACCGGATAAGATCGCAGGATATCAGTCTTGATCTGATATGAACGAGATGTTGTTCAAGTCCGCAATAACTATAAGTAAAAAGGTCATTTTGATAAGATATCATGAGCGCCGATCTAAACGAGATGGATGAAAAGCTTCTCGAACTATCCGATAAAGGGTTATCGCTGAAGGAGATAGCGGAGGAACTCGAAGAACCTCTTGAGAATATTAGAGATGCCATAGTGGATAACCCTGATATTTCAAAAAAGTTGAAAAAGTTAGCACTAGAGTCTAAAGCCTTCGACATGTTCGAGGAAGGCGATTCACCTAAGGAACTGGTCAAGAACGGTTTTTGTGCCGCAGAAAGGGCCGAAGATCTCTATCAAAAGTATTCTGAACTCGGAAATAAAGATAGTAGTATGGAAGCTAAATTGGCCACTCAGATCGGTTTGCTGGGCAGCAGGTTGGCACAGCTGGAGATCAAGATATTGGATTCGACCCTTTTACCAAAAACTTTCGAATGTCCCTCATGCAGTCACGAGGGAGAGTTCGGCGTAGCACTTGTATGCAAAAGATGCGAGAACGTCACGGTACATGATCCACATCCTCATCCTAAGATAACATCGACGAGCAGACCTCTTTTAGATCATCTAACAGGGAACTCAAAAAACGAAGAAGACTGAGTTTTAGCTCACATAAGATATTACGTCCATCTCTCTTTCGAGTATACTGATCTCCTTGCTTTCCATGGCTCTCGGGTTGACCACCACTACGAAGACGGTGTCAGTTTCGGATACCACATCAACTATGTGTCTTATGAACTGGATGCTGGCATCGAAGCTGGTGTTGCTTATCAAATATTCAAGGCCGTCGATGAAGACTACGTCCATGTTTTTTATCTGTTCTTCAAGGGTCCAGCTCAATCTTTCTAGGTTGGGAGGTATGGTCGTATATTCATCACTCTTTCTATCTGTCAACCAAGCGATCTCCGCATTCTCGATCTGGTACTCGTCCTTTATCTGATCGGGGTTCATCCTGGAAAGCACGAATTTCTGCTTCCCCGGAGGAAGTTCGTCGATGAGACCCAAACCTTCGGAGGGTGTGGTCTCTTCCTCTACGATGTAACTCCTGCCGGGTTTGAACTGAGGTCTGAGTCTCTCCTCGGTATCGACTTCCTCATCTATATATCTCGATAAAACTTGTTCCATGGTCTCTAGAGTTATGGGCTTATCCATAAGGGTCGAATAGGCGGTGACCCTGTTCAAGGCCCCTTCTATGGAGCTGACGTTCTTCCTGATCTTTTTTGCCATGTAGTTGACCACGTCTCCAGGTATGTCATGTCTTTCCTTCTTCGCTTTGTATTCGATTATGTTCTTTCGGGTCTGGTAACTCGGAGCTAGGATATCAACTACCAAACCGGACTTGAAACGTGAGATAAGGTGATCCTCCACCTCCGGAATCTCTTCGGGAGATCTATCCGCGGATAATATTATAAGGCCGCCGCTGCTCTGTAATTCCGATAGGATGTAGAAAAACTCTTCTTGGAGATGTTCCTTATTGGCTAAAGATTGGATATCGTCCAAAAGCAGAGTATCGACCTCGAGATACTTTTTTCTGAGATCGGACATATCCTCTTTCTTTTTGGCCTCTTCTATCTCGTTCAAAAGTTTGGAGGTGACCACATATTTCACATTTCTATCTCTATCGTCTATGAGTTGGGCTCGCCCGATAGCCTTCAACAGATGGGTCTTACCCAAGCCGGTCTTGCTGGTTATGAAAAGGGGATTGTAGCTCTTGTCCGGATTTTCCGCCACGGACAGCGCAGCGGTATAGGCGAACCGGTTGTTAGGACCGACGATAAAATTTTTGAAGGAATACAACTCCGGAAAATCTTCTCTGATCTCTTTAGGTCGGTCACTCAAGGCGCCTTCCGACCACTCAAGAGTCTGCTGCCTGAACATCTCGCTCGGTTTACGTGGGGCAGAGGATTTACCGCCAGCTTCACCTTTCTCGCCACGGACCGGGAGCCGGCCCCCTATCTTGTTCATCAATTCATCTATATCTATATCAGTATGGACAGATATGTAGAGATTGGGGTTCGTATCCAGAGTATGTATATACTGAAGTGCGGTGAGACCTTTTTTGAGTTTATCCGCCTTCAGATCATAGAACAGGGCGTTCCTGGGTAGCCCGTCTTTCAAAACGAGATAGCCTTCATATTCGTCCCTGATTCTGACCTTGATATAACCATGGAACGAATAGCGTTTCAACTTCTCCAGCAGGGGTTGAAGTTTTCCGAAGCCCTCTATCTCCTGTGCTTTTAGTCCTTCCGGTAGATCTATGTTAGGTGACAAGGTGTAGACTTAATCTATGCATCTCTTAAATATGTTTTCTCCTTGGAATCTATCGATCCATGAACAAAAAACTCTTATCCCTTCCCAAGCATATGATCTTGTGATGAAAAACCTGTTAACCCACTGTCCTAGGTGTAGAGCACAATTTTACGCCGATGGAAAGAATAGATTCAACGATAAGATACAGGTCTACTGTCCCTACTGCGGGTTAAGCTACAGGGATCGATGGGATGAACCAAGGGTTAAGGAAACAAAGTATTACTGGGAACTCTTCAAGGGTGTCTATCCCTTCACAGCGGCCAACGGTGATAAGAAATTTCATCTTAAGATCGGTGCCGTATTTTTACTTTTGACCGTAGTTCTTTTCAGCGTAGGACTCGTTTCGCTTTTCCTCTTCGAGGGGCTCTCTGCAGAACGAGGAGGGTTCGGTATCGCTGGTGC
>PWHU01000002.1 GCA_003555395.1 Thermoplasmata archaeon | reverse complement strand
CCTGGTAGGTGCTTTCCTTCTCTGCATATGTGTTCATGTGGGCAGTGGATAAGGAGTATGTAAATACTCCCCTTCCACACCCACATAAAAACTATAATCTTGTAGAAATTCTACAAGGTAATTATAAATAACTTTTGAATTATGTATTAATATAATCAGTATATTTTATTCTGTTCAAAATAAATATTATTTATGAATCTTTTTTTTATAATTATCTACATTATTACTAGAAAGAATATAGTGTTATCGCAAGATCCTTTCCGAATCTTTCGAAGAAAAGTTCTCTACTTTCGGCTTTCTCCCCTCGTCTATTCTATATATACCCTTCTTAAAATTAGAATTCATGTTATGGTATCTATCGAAAGACTCGAGAAAGGCAAAATAGAAGTTATCAAGGGAAAAAGGCACAAGCCCGTTTCTTCCTCGGCGGTAAACATCGTGGGAGCGAATGATGGGCATGCCATCATAATGGACGGGAGCAGCACTATCAATCCTTATTTTATGGTAAGAGAATGTAAGAAGAAAGGGTATGACGAGAAAAAAGTATTGAAAAAGATAATGATCTCAAGGGCATTTACAGCATACCAGTTCATCAATATGCTCGAAAAGGCTGAAAGGCTCTTAGGGAGTAAATATATTATATTCCTGGGAGCTGTAACCATAACATCACTGTTCGAAGACGAGGAGATGGATGAAGTTGAAAGTAGATGGATGCGAACTAGAACGATAAAAAAGATAAAACATTTGGTGAAAGAAAAGAACCTATATTGTGTGATAGTTGATCCTGAGATCAAAATATTCCAGCGACGTCATAGAGAGTAAGAAAAGATGAAAAAGTATGGAAAAGGATTCAAAGATTGGATAACCAGTTCCAAAAAACGAACAATAATCGTGGTAGTTCTTGTTGCAGTTGTATTGATAATAGGAAGTTTTCTTACCTGGGCATTAACACCTAGGGGCCCTATGGATGAAGCTGCAGATGCTCTGAAATCGGATCAAGAGGTAACCGTCGATGTTTCATCGAATCGATTGGTATTTGAACCGAACAATCAGGATCATGAGACAGGCTTTGTGATCTACCCTGGCGCTCGAGTAGATTTTAGATCATACGCTCCAACAGCACGTGATATAGCCGCAGGAGGTTTTCTCGTGGTTGTGGAAAAGATGCCTCTGAACCTTGCAGTCTTTGGGCAGAACGCCGCGGCCGAAGTTATAGATGAGTATCCAGATGTGAAAAGATGGGCCGTAGGAGGCCATTCTCTCGGCGGTGTGATGGCGGCGAGATTCGCTGCTGAAGAAGGAGTAAACGGATTAGTACTTTGGGCCTCTTATCCCGATCAAGATATCTCAAATAAAAACATATCTGTCATCTCGATCTATGGAAGTCGAGACGGTCTGACAACGGTAGAAGACGTTGAAGGAAGAGCAGATAAACTTCCTTCAGATACTGAATTTGTGAAGATAGAAGGTGGTAATCACGCACAGTTCGGCTGGTACGGCGACCAGAGAGGAGATGAAGAAGCTACCATAACCAGAGAAGAACAGCAACAAGTTATAGTCGATAGTACGGTCGAATTTTTGGCTAAATTATGATCAGGGCGTCTTTCTTCCGACTGCGACGTAGCCCGTATGGCCCAACATATCGAAAGACGGCCTTACGCCTTTATCTCCCACGACCATATCTCTTTCCAAACTTTCAAAAGATTTTATGTCTACATAACCGTGCTTCCGCATGCCTTTAACAGTTTTCTCTAACTGGTTGGTCGAGGGTATGTAGCCGGCGAAAAAGCCTCCGTCTTTGATGCTTTTGTCTGCCATTTTCAGCGCTTTCCAAGGTTCGGGTATATCCACTATGAAGGCATCTACGTTTCTTTCCTCAACATCTTCAGTTACATCACCTTTGACCAGTTTCCAATTATCATATAGATCCAATTTTTCTAAATTAGACTTAGCTCTTTTTATGAAATCATCTCGGAGTTCGTAAGAGATCAGTTGGCCTTCAGGACCTATGATCGAGGATAGAACTGCAGTTAACATTCCAGATCCAACGCCGCCTTCCACAATTTTTTTACCGCACGTAATGTCACAGTAAAGAGCTATCTGTATCCCGATACGGGGCAAAATGATCTGCGCCTTTCTATCGATCAACTCGGGTCCGTCTTTCAATGCGGGCTGGAGGAGGCGGTATCTTTCTCTACCTATCTTCACCTCGGTTCCCCATCTTTTTCCCACGAACCTATCAGTATCTATCACGCCGATACCAGAGATCCTTTTGGTATCACCGTCGACTTTGATCAGTGTAGAACTATCATGATTCCACAGTACGAGTTTTTCTCCTTTCTTTATCATCATGATCCACCAAAGATCAGAGTATCATCTCTTCTTTTTTTTTCAGGTCGACTTCTTGACCATCGACGAATACCTTGCTGATTCTTGATTTCAATTCTAGCGGGTCTCCATCCATAACCACTATATCAGCGTCCTTTCCTTTCTCCAGCGATCCGACCCTATCGTCTATACCGCATATCTCTGCAGCGTAGATCGTGATAGCTTTTAGGGCCTCTTCTCTCTCCATACCTTCTTTTACGGAGTAACCTGCCATCAGCGGCAGATACTTGATAGGGATCACAGGAGAGTCGGTCATTATCGCTACTTTGACTCCTTTTTTAGAGAGCACACCAGGAGTCTTAAAATTCCTTTCTCGGTTTTCTCTTTTGGACTTAGCAGCTAATCCGGGGCCGAATACCACTGGTATATCCTTTTCGGCGATATAATCTGCGATCTTGTGTCCTTCTGTGCAGTGTTCTAGGATCAGTTCGAAGTCGAACTCCTCAGCGATGCGTATGGCTGAAGCTATATCGTCGGCTCTGTGAGCGTGTATCCTACCAGGTAATTCGTTCTTCAAAAGTGGGATCAGAGCTTCCAGCTTGAAATCTTTTTCTTCCCCGTCTTTTTTCATATATTCTTTCGCCTCAAAAAGCTTTTCTCTGATGAGTGCAGCGGTGCTCATCCTCGTAGACGGCACCTTTTTCTGTTCTTTATAAACACGTTTTGGATTTTCACCAGTTGCCATCTTTAGCCCTATAGGTTCTCTGATAACCAGGTCGTCTATCACTTTAGAGCCAGAAGTCTTAACCGCCGTAAATTTCCCTCCGATGGGGTTCGCGGATCCGGGGCCCACACCTATCGATGTGACTCCTGCTCTCACCGCTTCTTTTAAAGCTATACCGTCGGGATTTATCCCATCTAAAGCTCGAAGTTGTGGAGTTACAGGATCATAGGCTTCGTTAACGTCGTTTCCTTCCCAACCTTCTCCCTCTTCTAAGATGCCTACGTGACAGTGAGCGTCGATGAGTCCCGGGATCACAGTCATCCCTTCTAGGTCTATGATGTCGGCTTTCTCTGGTACTTCCAAATCGGGTCCCAGATCAACTATCTTACCGTTTTCTATAAGAACTGAGCCTTCAAAATTAGGAGACGTGACGGGATACACTAAACCGTTGATTAGAGCCTTCATGATATCGGGTTCATAAAGAGAAATATCCCATAAAAATATTCGCTTTGAATTCTCTTCTCTAGATCATCTTTCTCTTGGGTCTCTTTCTTTTAGCTCCACATTATCGAAGAAATCCATCTT
>PWHU01000187.1 GCA_003555395.1 Thermoplasmata archaeon | reverse complement strand
TCTTCTTCAGGTGGTTCTAATTCTTCGCCGCACTCAGGGCATTCATCTGAATCTATGGGTATCACTGCACCGCAGGTGGGGCATATGCCCTCTTCCGCCTCTTCGAGTTCTTCTTCAAGATCGATTTCCTCTTCTTCGACTGGTTTCTTCTTTCTTGCACCCATAGCTCCGCCGATGATCATCACTATTATTCCTATAGCTATACCTGAGAGGAAATACTCTCCGTAGACGCCTTCGGGATTGGTTATACCCATGAATTCATCCGTTGGGCCTTCGGCAGTCAATTTGATCACCAGTATCGCTAAGACGATCAGTATACCGATCGCCGCTATGGCCCATCCTTTCTTAGAACCGCCTTCTTCTATTATCTCTTCTTCTTCATCTACCATTCCTTTTCAGCCTCCTAAATCGTATAGTGTCTTCTATCATCGAATATAGGTAATGATATATAAATCCTGTGTTTAAAACAGAACATCCATGAACTTTTACCATAAACGGGTCGTTAAGATACTCTCTCATACAAGGGATGGAAAAGACAGCATGACGATAACTGCTTACCGCCTTAGCATCAGATCTCCCAAAAAGATCTTCTTGCCAGGTTTTCGATAACATCTTTCACCTCCAAAATTATCTCGTGATATCGCTTCAACTCGTAGGTTTTTCCTCTGACGGTGAACTCGTAGGATTCCGGATCGAAGTGCCTCAACATGTTCTCTTCTTCCATCCCGGAAACACATCCCTTCGCTATCACATTTCTTTCACCGATATGTGTTCTCTCGGGCTTGATAGCCCACTTTTTCAAGTCCTCTCCGAAACTACTGAAAGTACTTTCTAACTTAGAGTGCGAAAGATAAGAAACGTTCGGAACGCTGATCAATTCTTTCAGATCATCGGAATATCCGTGTTTTTCCATGGTTTTTTCTCCCAACTTAAGCAGTTCAGATATCCTAGCCGCGGCGGAAAAGAACGAATGTATCGAGTACCATATTTTTTCTTCATCATGTTCTTTCAAAGATCTTTCCAGTTCTTCGAAACCTTTCAAGGCTAGATCGCACTGTAGTTCCATCTCTTTTATTATGGCACGGTTCAGATTTCCTACGGGTGCGGGGCTAAGTTCGTGGTTTTTGTTAGTTCTTTTGCTCGTATGTTCTCCACTCTCAGCATCATCTAACATGTCAACACCTATATCCGGGGGACTGATTTTTACATACCCTTGCATATCTTTAGCGAAGTTCTCATATTTAATAGGAGGTCCTTAAAATTGCCCAAAATCGCCTCTTTTTAAATACCCCTTATTCTATAAGGATAGATCATCGATCTTCTTCGAACAGATGAAGATACTCGGGATATCCTTTTTCTTCTAATTCTTCTTTTGGTATGAAACGGAGTGCCGCTGAATTCATGCAGTACCTCTTCCCCGTCGGAGGCGGTCCGTCTTCAAAAAGATGACCTAGATGAGAACCGGCATGTTTGCTCCTCACCTCGATCCTTTTGTCTAACCCGCTCTCTCTTTGTTTCACTATGTTTTCCGGTTCCAATGGCTTGCTGAAACTCGGCCAACCTGAACCTGACCTGAACTTATCTTCAGAGCTGAACAGTGCTTCACCAGACACGACATCGACGTATATGCCCTCTCTTTCGTTGTCCCAGTACTCGTTCCTGAAAGCGGGTTCAGTTCCCTTTTTCTGTGTGACATCATACTGTCTTTTCGTGAGCATCTTCTTGAGCTCTCCATCCGACGGTTTTTCGTATCCTCTTTCTGTGTTCATATCGGCCCGCAACTCCTTTCACCTCCCGAAGATCTCCACCTTTCTAGTAACATCTCGATCCCTTCTTTTGTTAGTCCCATCTCTTGCAGATATTCATCAGACTCTATCGTGCCGTGACCCGAGACGTACCCGTTAACACGTGCCACGGCGGTGGAAGCCGTAAAATCTTCCATGCTGGGGTAGATCCCTCTGTAGGCCTTATACAATCTCTTGTGCTGGCTGAGATGATATTTCTGGTGGTAGTCTTCTGCCTTATGAAAATTCGAGAACTGTCTTATCTCCGTTTTTACGGATCTAGAACTTCTTTCTTCTCTCCTTTCTTTCGTTTCATACGCTCTCTTTTCCTGTTCTTCGTCATGGAAGAATATGATCGACTTGTATTGTGTACTTTTAGAGAAGGTGGGATCATGGTCATACCAGAAAAGGTCTATCAGTTCTTCGTAACTCACCTCTTCCGGATCATAGGTCATCTGAACAGTTTCTGTATGATCACCCAATTTGTGGTAAGTCGGATCTTTTCTACTTCCTCCGGCGTAACCCACTTTTGTTCTGATAACGCCCGGGACCGCCCCGAAAATAGAATCTGGTCCCCAAAAACATCCCATGGAGAATGTGGCGATCTTCTTTTTGTCATACTTTTTCTTATCTATCTCCGGCGTCTCTTCAACTACGAGTTTTCCAGTATCTTTTCTCATATTGAAGAGACTGTTTAACAGAGTTGATACTAAAGTAAAAACTGTGTACGGTCTGATGAGCTTATGATCTTTTATCATCTACTCTCCTCTATCAACTAACCTCTTTACTTCCAATTAAAACTTTCTATCATAACCGTCTATATCAGCCTCTTCAGAGGTTGGACCTGCTCCAGCCGCCGTCCACTGGTAATGCGGCTCCTGTCATGTAAGATGAACGTTCAGAACACAGGAAAGCCACAACGTCTCCCAGTTCTTCAGGCTGCCCGACCCTTTGTAAAGGTATGTTCTCGGAAAGTCCGTTCAGACCTTCCCGATAGTCGCTTATATCTCCTCTCTCTATCGACTGGTCGATGAGCTCTTCGACGCGTTCCGTTTCTGTGTAACCAGGTAGTACGGCGTTGACCCTTATCTCGGGTGCTAGTTCTCTAGATAACGTTTTCATCAATCCTATCACTCCCATCCTGACCGAGTTGGAAAGCACTAGATCGTCTATGGACTCCTTAACAGATATAGAAGTTATGTTGACGATGGTTCCTTCCCCTTCTTTAAGGTACCGCTGCGTCTCCTGGACCAAACGGACCACGCTCATCAAGAGAGTGTCAAAAGCGCCGTACCACTCTTCTTCCTCGGTAGCCGTGAATTTTTTACTCGGTGGACCGCCGACGCAGGTGACTAGATGATCTATAGTTCCGAACTCTTCGATAGTGCCGTCAACCAAATGAACTATATCCTCTTCTTTGCTCAGATCAGCACTTATACCTATAACTTTTCCAGAAGCCGTTTTTCTGAGTTCTTTAACGGCTTTTTCGAGCTTCTTCGTGTCTCTGCCGTTGATGACCACGTCTGCACCTTCTTCGGCTAGCGCTTTGGCGGAAGCGTAACCCAATCCGCTGCTCGAACCGGTGACCAATGCCGTGTTTCCTTCTATACCCAAATCCATGATATCACCTTTTTGCCGAATATAGTTTAAGCCTACTTTAATCTTGCCTTTAACCGATGGAGGCCCCCTGTAATAGTTTTTGAAGTCATGCTCACATCGTTTATATCGAGAAACTCCATATAGCGGAACAACTCTTTCTTCAATCCTGAGACGAATCTATCTCTTCCTGGGCTGAAAAGGTGAATATTTTTAATCTCTAGAACATCATCATTTTTGTATGGTTCGATAAGTCCGACGTACTCGCTATCATATAATATCGGTAAGCAGTAATATCCGTATCTCCTGTCCTCTTTCTTCTTGTATATCTCCCAAACATACTCGTGTTCGAATATACACGAGAAGAGTTCTCTATTCCAAAGTAAAGGGTCGAGGGGAGCTAGGAAGCGGACAAACGGAAGTTCTACTTCGGGTGTTCCTTCCCAATACTTTTTATCGTCGACGTGGGCATACAGTCTCCCTCTCCATCCTTCTATCTCGACGCTGAAAAGCTCTCCCTCTTCTTTCAAATCTTCTAGTACCCGCGTTACTTCTTTAACCCCGCCGATACTTTTCCATTGAGCAGAAGCTTTCGACGGCGAAACAAGTCGAGATGAACGCACGATCAACTCCGCGATTTTCTTTTTGGTCTCTTCATCCTCTGGAATATCTTCTTGTAGTACCCTTTCCGGGATCACTCTTTCAGGAAGAGTATAGTATTTTCTGCCTCCTTCTCTATGAGAGATACATATTTCGCCGGACAGCCACAAGCTTCTCAATAATCTATTGGATTTTTTCGTTGTTCGCCACGTTCTCGTATCCGTAGGCCCCATCTCTTTCAATTCGATCGAACTCACGGGTCCATCTTCAAGAGTTTTCATTATATGGTCTATATAGTCCTTGTACTTTTTGAAAAGAGATGAAAACTTTTTTTTCTGTTTCTCCATCCTGTTCTTGAACACGGGATAAGTATCTATAGGCAGGATGGAAAGCATCTTGCAGTAGTACTCGAAGAGCAGATTGTCTTCATACAATAGCTTAGAAAGATATTCGGTTCTATAATCTCTTATCCTACTGAAAAGGGTCAGGTCGTGATTTTTTCCTCCGACATCTATCGGATCGACCTGTATGCAGGGTATCTTGTTGAACAGTTCTGCAGTATCTTTCTTTCCATCTCCTAGAGAATCGAAGCCGTGTACTTTACACAGTACCTTTCTGGCCTTCTCAGATGTGACCTTCATATATGGTGAAAAGAATACGAGTATATACCTGTTGTCTGTATGAATATAAGTTAGTGTTAAATAGAGGTTCAGAGATAAGATGTAATGAGGGTAAATATGGTGAATACATGGGAAGTC
Source organism: Thermoplasmata archaeon (assembly GCA_003555395.1). Classification (GTDB taxonomy): domain Archaea; phylum Thermoplasmatota; class Thermoplasmata; order Halarchaeoplasmatales; family Halarchaeoplasmataceae; genus Natronoplasma. The sequence goes on along the minus strand of PWHU01000187.1, from coordinate 11,006 downwards.
ACTCATTCTTACAAATACGATCTAGCAAGCTTTTGCAATCTATTCACGGGATCAAAAGATCTGATCGAGCTTCATAGTGAGGGATATGAAAGATTTAAAGATATCATCGAAGATAGGCAAGACCTGATCAAGCTTGCCAAGCAGATGTGGGCAGGAGGTTTTGATCCTAGGATCGTATTGGTCAGCGCGTTCGATCTTGTGGATCATGATGGTTTTGAGGTTGAAAAACTCTGTACGATATTAGATGATGAGGAGAAAAAGAAACGTTTTCACGACTATTATGTTGTAGAGGAGCAGTTGATATCAGAAGAAGTTTGGAAGGATTTAGATTCTATACTACCTTCGCTCAGTGAGATGGCAAAATATGTTCATAAAAACGGTTTTTTGAGTTACTGGCAAAAAGAGTGTGAACCCAAATTAGATGAAAGGAAAAATGAGTTGGAGGGGGAAGTCGGAATATATGATGTAGTAAGTGAAGTCAATAGACTTTTAGGTCCCGATCATCAACTACCTTTGGACACCTTAACGTTATACCTTTCAAAATTTTCAGCACCTTTCGGTACCAAACTTCGCGGCCAATCTTTTCTTGCTGATGCTAGATGGGGCGTTGAAGATATCGTACCCGTTGCGCTCCATGAGATGATACACCCGCCTTTTTCCCGTAGTAAGATCGGTGAGATAGCCGAGTCTCTTAAAGACGATGAACTGTTTCAAGAGGCCTTTGGAGGGCAGGGGAGCGATACCACATACAATACCCCTCTTAGATTTTTGGAGGAGCACCTCACCGAAGGAGCCCACGTTTATCTTGCGGACAAATTCGGTTTGATAGAATCACCTCTAGAGTACTTCGTTAAACATGACGATGGTAGCCATGTAGTCTCAGTACTAGTTTATGATCACCTGAAGAAAGGACCTATGGACCGTTTTGAATCATTCGAAGATGCGATAGACGAGATGATAGAGGAAGGTATCTTGCAAACAGGTGATCTGCGTAAAGAGTACCTACGGATCTATGACGAGGCGGGTATAGAAGGAGCTTTTTAGAACCCCGCTTTTTCGATCTGATGTATCACTGCTATGAGGGATACCTAGAAAGTCAATATCAACTATCGTGTGGTGATACCGACTCGGGAATTGTTACGTATCTTCAGTCGAACCTCAAAGCTTCCGCGGGCGAGACCTTACTGGCTTTGTGTGCACTCGGTATCGCGGTCAAAAGCATGGCCCCATAGGCGATGATCCCTATGAGTAGTATAGTCCCCCACGGTATGTAGAATTCCCATCCCATCGGTTCGAACCCGTCATACCACAAGATCCATCCTACACCTATGCCCAGCAGCGAACCGAGGATTATACCGGTTATAGTTATGAAAGAATTCTCTATAAGGAAGACGTACTTGATCATCCGTCTTTTGAAACCTATAGCTCTCATCATCCCTATCTCTAGCCGTCTTTCATGCACAGCTCTGAGACTGATGATACCGAGACCCGCTATACCGACCACGAGACCCAAGCCCATGTAACCACTGAAAAGGTCGAAGAACATGAATTGGGCGGTCATCGCTTCCCTGAAAAGGGTATCTATCACGATAGGTTGAAATCCAAATTGTACCAATTCTCGTTCAAGGTCTCTAGCGAGCATATCGGCATCTACACCTTCTTTTATACTGAAGAAGAATAGAGTATCGGAAGTGATATCGAATTCGCTGCTTACGGTCTCTTTAGACATGAAAAGGCCATCGATCGCAAATTGATCCATGAACCCGATGATCTTTTTTTCCGTAGTTTCGCCTTCTTTATTTACTAGATTGACAGTGGATCCCAATTCCAATCTTCCTTCCATAGCCATCCCGAAATCATCTGGAGGGGCGTTGGTAACTGTCAAAGTTGGGTCGCTCAAAACGGCTTCCCAAACTTCGTCTTTAGAATCATATTCGTCTAGGTACTCAGAGAAAGTAAATAGGTTGTTTTCGACAAAATCAAGATCTATACCTATAACCGATCTTCTTCCTCTACTACCATCTTCAGCTATCGAAATAACCATCCCACGAGAGGCGGAGTCTATAAAATCAAAATCATCGATATCTAGATCATCATTATTTATTATCTCTTGTTGTATATCATCAATAGGTCTGCCTTGATCACTGAGACCAAGGACCTCATACCCGCCAGACTGTTCTTCTATCATGGCGTCTAGATTAGTGTTGAAGATCCCAACGATCATACTCATAACTATTATTGCGAAGATTATGAGGGCGAATATGAACATGGTCATCCCCGTCCTGAATCTTTCTTTTAGAGGATGGGATATCCCAGACATCACCACTGCTTTTGAGCCTTTACCAGATCCTACCATCTTCTCAAAGGCACTAGTTATTATTGAACCGTTGAGCATAACTATCATGACACCGGCTGTAACAAGGAACAATCCTGAAAGTATGAACATCTCTATTCCTGCGGTATGATCTTCGAACATCGGGAGCACATCTAAAGGCAAAAACCACCATATCAATAGAAAGATGCCCACAGCGGTATAGGCTGTCCTGTCTCCGATCCATCTCCTAGCTATGGTCCCGATCCCTATTATGATCAGCGAGACCCCTGTTACAGGCAGCCATAACTGATGTGATCCCATCCCGGCGAGAGTCAGCAGCCCTCCGACTATCAAACCTGCTAGAGCCATATAGAATATCTTCCTACTTTTCTTGGATATCGGCGGCTCCGGTATCTCCCTTATGGCTCTGATTATATTCAATCTAGAGATCCTTGTGACCGCGAACAAAATAGTGCCCATGGTGAGAAGAAATCCAGCGCCGAAGGCCATGACGAGGCTTTCCTGTGAAACCGTGAAATAAGATAATAAAGACAGGTCTCCTCCGAAGACAGCGAATATATCTTCAAGGAAGAAGAATATTACATAAGAGATGCCGATACCCGCTAAAGCGCCGACCACAGAGGCGCCTGCGGCATAAAATAAACCCTCGTATGAAAAGAGACGTCTGAGATGCGATCTTTTCATGCCTATGGCTCTACTCATCCCCATCTCGGACTTTCTTTCCTCCCCCAGCATCACGAAGATGTTTATGGTCAGTATCACAGCGGCAGCTATAACAAAAGTTCCGAACACGAAGAAGACGTCGGTGAACATGGCCATGTCCCGCTTGAAGTCTTCTATCTCCTCATTTTTGTTCCCCTGTGCTTCCAATACACCGTATTCAGGATCTCCTTTTAAGATCCGTTCTACATCGTCAAAGATCTGATCGCTGTGTTCTATGCCCCCTTCGACTCCAGAAATCGACGTGATCCTGATATAATTTATTTGATCCTGGAGGCCTAATGCGTTCTGCCCTTCGTTCAAGGGCATCAATACCTTTCCGCTGCCTCTAAAAGCGGCCCTTCCTTTGCTGTCTATGATCTCAGCTATGGTGTGATCTCTCCCTCCAGGATATCCGGCGGTGAAAAGAGTCAGATCAGCACCCACTTCGGCTTCCAGATCATCGGCTAACTTTTCGTCTATCAGTATCTCTCCTTCATTCGGTACTATATCGATGCTTCCTCCGTCTTTATAGAAGGTTCCGAAGGCATCGCTCTCGTCGAAATCCATACCTATGAGAACACTTTCTGATTCGGAGAGTCGTGAATCGGGATTGGATACGGACGCTGATCCGTGGACTTCACCGATCACTCCTCCCACGTTGTCTACCTCTTCGATATCAGCCTTTAAATTCAGATAAGTTTCGTAGGGGATAGGTATGAAATTTCCTTGATCAGTCGTATTATATACCGTGACATCGGTCTGGTCCCATTCCTTGTAGATCTCGCCCTCAACCATGTTCTCCATCGTATCTCCGACTCCAAAAGAAGAAGAGATTATCGCCGTAGCTATCATCAAGCCGAGTATCACGATAACTGTTTCAGTCTTCTTTCGGAAAATGTTTCTGAAACCCATCTTTAATAGAACTCTGTGTCTTAAGCCGTCTATCACCAAGACAGCTACAACTACAGCTATTATCAGTAGTATGGGTAAGATCATCTTTCTCACGCTCCGTTATTTTGATCTCTTTTTATAACGCCGCTCTCCATGTGGATTATCCTTTCCGCTCTCTCTGCCACTCTGTCTTCGTGAGTTACTAGTATCATTGTATGACCGTTCTTTTCGTTCAATTCACACAGTATGTCCATTATCTTATCCGACGATTCCGTGTCTAGATCGCCTGTTGGTTCATCGGCCCAGATTATATCGGGCTCGTTGACTATGGCTCTCGCTATGGTGACGCGCTGCCTCTCACCACCGGACAAAGCCGAAGGTCTGTGCTCGTATCTGTCGCTCAGTCCCACAAGATCTAAAGCTTTCTCCGCCTTTTTCCTCGCATCTTTAGTTCTGCCTGCGAGCAGTAAAGGAAGCTCAACGTTTTCCACAGCGGATAAAACTGGAAGGAGATTATAGAACTGAAATACGAAACCCATCCTCGAAGCTCTCATCTCTGTCTTTTTGTTGTCTGATAAAGCGTTGAGGTCCTCTCCACCTATACTCACATATCCATCGGAGATGTCATCGAGTCCCGAGAGGCAGTTCAGAAGCGTGGTCTTTCCACATCCTGACGGCCCCATTATAGCGATCATCTCACCTTTTTTTATAGATAGATCTATACCTCTTAAAGCGTGGACTTCCACTTCCCCTTCGTATGACTTGTGTAACTTTTTTGATCTTATCATTTCTGTACTCATGGTCTTTCACATCCTCGGAACGAGAAGGACAGAGAGAGTAATAAAGTGATGTTCTAAAGGTATAGAAAAAAAAAGATCATCTTCTAAGTCTTATGTTCATTCTATCAACATGGTGATTGAAAAAGAAGACTAGTAGTGAATTTTCCGATCTTTCTTGTATAGGTGTCCGAGGGCAAAGTACCTGAACCCGGTAGGTATATTTACAAACTTTGCAGGGAACGTTATAATACTCAGTAGTAATGATATGACAACACCAACAACTACACATACGCAGTTTCTTATCTGAGCATCAGATCATCTCGATCAGGTACATCACAGCCGTTAGGATGATCGATAAAGACAGTATCACCCACCATCTGTTCACTCCGAAAAATTCTGGTAAAGTCACCGGACCCAGATCGCTTTTCTTCATAAATTCCGAGATATGGGGATAAACGGAAGCGAATAAGCCCGCTCCTACCAGCATTCCTATGACACCGAATACCGCGTGTACAGCGCCTGTACCCATGGCGCCTGCTGCCGTTCCAGGACAAAGACCTAAAACTGCGAAACCAACTCCGAATATCAGACCTCCGATGATTATCGGTTTCCACCTGCAGCGCTTCGGTTGAAGTCCCGCTGGAGTAAGTTTCACTATCACATGCAGACCTATCATGCCGGTGATGATCGCCGTGAATATGATCTTCAGAACCGTGAAATCTTTAAGCAGCAGCTGATCCACTATTATATTGAAATCCGTAGCTCCTCCCCTGTCCAACAGAAAACCGAAACCTACCCCGATCAGGAAACCGAGGAGGAGCTGCTTTTTCTTTTCGTTATACAGTTCCTCCAGCATCTAGATCCCTCCGTACATCATTAGGGCGGTGAGTATACCACCGATGAAGAAGAACAGGAACGCCAGCCAACTTCCCAGTGATAATTGAGAGGTCCCGCTGAGACCGTGGCCGCTGGTGCAGCCTCCGGCCATCCGGGCTCCAAACCCTAAAAGTAAACCGCCGATGAAAGCGCCTATGAAGCGCAAGATCCGATTCATGCCGAATGTACTTTCCCAGATATGTGGAACCGTTTCGATCCTAAAGCTTCCTGAGAGTACGGACGAGATCAAAGCACCTATGACCACACCTAGAACCAGCATCCATTCCCAATCTATCTCGGGCACGAACTTTTTGTAGTACGGCTTGTCTTTGACCTTATCTCCTCTAAGTGATCTTTCTGCCATACCGGCGGTTCTAGCATAGGCCGTGGAACATCCTATGGCCTTGTTGGAAAGTATAAATCCCAACCATATCAATACGCCTATGCCGAAGCCTACCACGTAAGGAGACCAAAGATCGGAACTGAGTGGATCCATAGTCTTAATAATATCATCTACATTATATCAATTTTTCTAAAAGCCTTTTTAGATATGATCTACAGGATCGAAATAGATATTAACTTTGATCAAATAGAGCGTATCATCTCAGTGGTATATATGACAGAACTGCTTTACATGGACGATATGGAAAGTAATTACATCGCAGAGTTCGAAGCTGAAGTGGAGAGAACCGGTGAAGATTTTGTTGTACTGGACAGGACCGCTTTTTATCCTGAAGGTGGAGGACAGCCCTCGGATACGGGTTCGCTCAGATGGGGCGATAAAGTATCTGAGGTAGTCAAAGTAGAGAAGAAAGGAGATGTACTACACAGGATAGAAGGTGAGGTACCTCCCCAGGGCATTCTCGTTGAAGGTGAGATCGACTGGGATAAGAGATACGAGCACATGAAACTTCACACGGCACAGCACCTTTTTTCTGCAGCAGTTTATGACATATATCAAGCATCTACGGTAGGGAATCAGATATACACGGACTATTCAAGGGTTGACTTCGAACCATTGGATATATCGAAAAAAGAATTGGAGCATATAGAAGATACCGTCAATAGGAAGATAGAAGAAGCCGTACCGGTCAGCATCTATGAAGAGAAAAGAGAAGTTCTCGAAGAAAAGATAGAAGGAGACAGAGTCAACCTCGACCTCCTGCCGGGATCTATCAAGACCCTTCGTGTTGTTGATATAGACGGCTATGATGTCTGTCCCTGTGCGGGCAATCACGTTAAGAACACTGAAGAGATCGAAGGAGTCAAGATAACCGACCTTGAAAACAAAGGAAAGAACAGGCAGCGTATATATTACGAGTTGGGTAGATGATCACAGCATCCTCGATATATATATTGGATCTTGTATATCATGGTAGGCGATAGGAACGTGGGAAAAGAACTTCAAAAGAAAGAAATATTTGCTTATTTAGCGGTCATAACGATAGTATCGATGCTGCTGATCTGGCTCGTTTTTTATAGCTCGAACGGCGGCGTGGATTTTGAAGAAGATACCGTGATCGTGACCAATTCCTCTGGAGAGGAAATAGAACTATCCGTCGAGATAGCGGAGACCGACGAGCAGCGAAAACAGGGCCTGATGGAACATGGATCGCTGTGTGAATACTGCGGGATGCTGTTCGTCTACGAAGAAGACGTCCATAAAGGCTTCTGGATGAAGGACACGCAGATACCTCTGTCTATAGCGTTCATATCCGAAAATGGCACGATGATGGAGATCCAGCAGATGGAACCAGAGACCACCGAGACCCATAGACCCCAAGAACCGTACAGGTACGCTCTAGAAGTGAATCAGGGTTTCTTCCAGGAAAACCAGATCAACGTAGGTGACGTGGTTTCCATACCTGAAAAGTACAAGTGAGATCTTTCCCTCTTTTCAACCACCGATATTTTCTTTGATGGTCTTGATAGCTTTTTCCGGCTTTTTTGTGGAAAAGGCGATCTCATCAACGAATCCTTCGTTCAATGTGACCACGACCCTGGGACCTCCGATCACGTTGTAAACGGTCCTCCATTTTCCCCGGACCCTCGTAAAACGTATACCCCATCCGCCGTAACTAAGGGCCGAGTCCTCATCGACGTAGCAATCCTCCACTTTTCCCCATGGGATCTTTTTCTTGATGATGCCGTATCCAACGGTCAAACTGTCCGAACTCATCTTAACGCTCAACTTCGAAAAATTGACGGTCATGCCCAGAAAGAACAAAAACATCCCCAACCAGATCCAACGCTGGAATGGTTCGCTCCATCCCCAACCAAAGAAGCTTTCATAGATCCATAGTAAAAAGAATACGGCAGTAGTGACGCCCAGTATCAGAGTTATACCTCTGGAGAAGATGGTCTCTTCGTAGGTCCCGATCCCTCTACTTCCGTTCCATCCTTCCGGGTCTGACATGTTTTCTTATCGGAAGATGAATGTTTATATTTTTCGATCATCATCTTAAAAGAGCGAAGGAGGTTGAACGGAGCTAAGTTCAAACAGATTTAAATAAATCATATACTCATATGGATAATAATATATGAAGCGAAGAACGAAGATGGTGATAGGAACGATACTCCTGGTTATAGGATTGACCGGTATAGTCTTCAGCATAGTCCAGTTCGGAGGTCTAGTCGAAGGTCTTTTAGATCCCGGTGAAGATGCGTTAGAAACATTGACCTTCGATGAAGCGGGATCAAAAAACGTGATGCTGGAGGAAGGAGAATACGAAGTGTGGAGAGAAGAAGGAGACGATCTCGGTGATCTAGCGGTCACGGACGAAGAAGGAAATTCAGTGTTCCAACGAGATGAAAGCCAGACCATCACCATCGATAGGCCCGGTTCTAGAGAAAGAACGTATGAAAAAGTCGGTGACCTAGAAATAAAAGAGAGAGGCAATCATACATTTGAAACGGACGAAAGTTGTACATTGTATGTAACGGAAAGCCGTCCATTTTTTGACTCTTTCACTTCTATCTTGTTTTTCATAGTCGTGGTGGGCTGCAGTGTATTTGGTATGGTCGTCGGAGCGGTCCTTGTGGCTTGGAGTTGGCTTGACAAAAAAGATTGCCCGTACTGCGGGAAGACCGTCTCGAAGGATGCTTTGAGATGTAAACATTGTGAACGGGACCTGACTCAAAGAAATAGAGTGTACGATCAAGGAGTAAATCATAAACGATTTTGAGATAACCCTTTATACCTAAATCGCATTATAGGATACGAAGGGGGGAAGGGTTATGGCGAGTATAATAGAGGGTATAGAAAGCTTGATAGAGAGTATTGGACACGATAAAACACTAGAAAAAAGGAAAATATCTGTTCATGATCCAAAAAAGAGGATACTGAAAAAAAGGAAAAGGGTCTTAAAAAGGAAAAGGATCTTTGATCGATTTGATGTGGAAGGATATGAAGAATATTTACATGAACTCCAACATATCCCGTCGATCGATATAGAAAGAGCGGAAAATTTTTACGAAGCAGGTTTTGAATCTCCTGAAGCTATAGTCGAAAGCGGCTTGTTGGATCTGGCGGAGTTCACTGATATCGATTATAAAAACACTAGGACAGTTTGGGAAGAATCAAAAGCATTAGTAGAAGGTTCCAAAGAGAGAAAGGAAGGCTCACCAGAGGAAGGCTCCATCCAAGAACCGGAAGACGATACTAGAAAAAGTCTTTATCAGATATCGAAAGAAGAGCTCATGGAAGAACTTGAAGAATTAGAAAAGAACATGGATGATGAGATCGAGCGGTTACCTAGCTATGACGAACTCGACAGAAGAGTGGATGAACTGTAAAAGAGTGTACGGGCCTTCCTGCTGAAAGTCCAATTGATAATGCGGCGAAAGCTTATTATCTCTCAACCCGATAAAGATCAAAGTGATAGGCTAAGGATGGTGAGATCATCTCGGAATCTTCAGAACTGACCTACGATAGAGAAGAATCGGAAAGAAAAGCTCGGAACTCCATGCTGTCGATGGTCTTCGGACTACTGTTCATGGGTCCTATACCTCTTGTAGTTCCCGCTATATTTGGCTCTGTCGCCTATTCTACAGGGATCTTGATCCTCTCGTTCATAGTAGGGGTAGGGATCTTCTTGGGAGGCCTAGACATCCTTACCTGCGATCCACGTGACTCTACTCTGCCCGACGGAGGCATCGTAGTGGTAGGGAGTGTCTTATTCGGGATAGCTGCCGGCTTATACTTCGGTCCGGAACTCGGTATTTTCAGTATCGTCGTATCCGTGGTCACGGGCAGTCTTTGGAGAGCAGCGTTAGTATAGATAAAAAAAGAAAGGTTTTTAATGTTTTTTCTTCTCGTAGAGTGCAACGCCCACGACTGCAGCTATTGCCAATAGTGCGAACGTAAACCCAGGAACTTCTTCCTCATCCTCTATATCTTCTTCAACGTTCACTATCACAGTTTTATCTCCGAGACTAGAGGAATACTCTCCTTCATCCCAGGTAGCGTGCTCGAACGTCTCCTCGATCACCTTGGTCTCTCCCGTTTCGACTTCGTAGATGTAGCCTTTATGGGTCTCTCCTTCTACTTTCAAAGCGATCTGCCCTTTGACATCTCCTTGGTTCTCCACTTCGGCGTACAGTTCCATCTCTTCGTCCAACCCTATTTCTACTTCTTCGTCTTCACCGTTCACCTCGAAGACATTCACCGTTATATCAACTTCGTCGTAGACGGTCACATCGATGATCTCGTCAACGTGGTCTTCGACGTGCAGTCTCACAACGAACTCTCCGGGATACCATCCGTCGTGCTCTTCATACTCTTCGTCTATGTATCCTGTCTCACCGGGTCCGACGGTTTCCTCATATGAATGTGGTCCGGGCGGTACTTCTCCATCTTCGTCTTCGATAGTTACTACCATCTCTATCTCTTCGTCCATGTTGTTGGTAACCTCTGCGTAGATCTCTGTCTCTTCTTGCAGCTCTATCAGCGCTTTTTCCTCTTCTCCGTTAACGGAGAATTCTTCTACCACTATGTCGTCTTCCAAGCTATTTCCGGGCGTGCCTGCATTCACCGCGAAGGACATGCCTGCGGACAACAACACTATACACAGTACAAGCACGGGCAGTTTTTTATACGTCATATCGTATCTCACCTTTTAGTGTGGCTAGATTAAAATAAACAGTATATAAATATACCGCAAAACATGTTAGAACGCAGAAGGATATGATGAGTCATAGGAGAATATCTATCGCTAGTTTTTGATCGTTATAGTCAAGGACACGACTTTTCTTTGCTTTTTTAGTGTCCTTGACGTCTACATGAATGCGGAGCATTCATTCGATGTTGGGGAATTTGATTCCTCGTAAAGCAGTGGATGACAAAACCGAATTACAGAGTAATGAAATTACTCATCTCACTCAAGCGTAGCTCTCGTGATACAAAGAGGTTACGCTTGTATTTT
>PWHU01000016.1 GCA_003555395.1 Thermoplasmata archaeon | reverse complement strand
GGAGAGACGTGTCCCGTTCCTTTGGTGGAGATGAGGAAAGCCGTTCGCAAAGCTTCACCCGGTGATATCATCGAAGTCATAGGTAACCATCCCGAGTCGAAAGAGGAGATACCCATGGCCGTAGAAGAACTCGGTCTAGAACTGATGAGTTTAGATGAAGATGGCGATCAGTGGGTAATAAAGATAAAGATACCGGAGGAGGATCGACGTGGGAGAAGGTGATAAGGCTACGATCATAGTCCACAGCGGAGAGTTCGATAAAGTTTACAGCGCGCTGATAATAGGAACAGGCGCTCTATCCATGGGCATGGACGTATCCATGTATTTCACATTTTGGGGTCTGGAGAGGTTGAAGAAGAACGAACTTGACAAGGGCCCGCTCTCTAGGATGAACTTTTTGGGATTGGGTAAGTGGATGATGAAGAGGAAATTGAAGAAGTCCAACGTCAGGGAGATGGACGCCCTTATAGAGGATTTTAACGAGCTCGGAGGCAAGATCTTGGCCTGCGATATGACCATGGAGATAATGGGAGTAAACAAAGAAGATTTAAGAGACGACGTAATTACGGATTACTGCGCCGTAGGAACCTATGTTAAAGAGGCGAAGGAATCCGACGTGACTTTATTCATATAGTAAGAAGGTGATGCAAATGAAGGAAGAAACCATATATCTGGATAATGCAGCCAGTACGAAGGTGGACGAAAGGGTAATGGAAGCCATGGAACCCTACATGCTGGAAACGTATGCGGTGGCGACTTCAGATTTCGCCTACAGCATGGGCATCGAAGCAAAAGAAGCTCTGAACTCTGCTCGAGAAAAGATAGCGGATAGATTGAAAGGCGACTCTGAAGAGATGATCTTCACTTCCGGCGGTACGGAATCCAGTAACCTGGCGTTGAAGGGTGCGGCTGAAAAACTTTTGGAAAAGGAAGGTAAGGATCACATAGTGATCTCCAAGATAGAAGATTTTCCAGTTTTGAACACCGCCAAGGTGCTGGAGAAAAAAGGCTTCGAAGTAACCTATTTAGATGTGGACCAGGAAGGTTTTGTCGATATCGAGCAGTTGGAAGGATCTTTGAAAGATGAAACCATACTCGTTTCGATTCAACATGCAAACCAGGAGATAGGAACTCTTCAGGACATAGAGAAGATAGCGGAGATATGTGAAGACCACGACGTTTTATATCACGCTGACGCTACACACACATTTGGACGAGTCCCGTTAGACGTCAGCAAGATACCGGTAGATATGATCACGCTGTCCTCTCATACCATACACGGTCCGAGAGGTATAGGCGCCCTATACGTCAGAGAAGGAACTCCTTTGAAAAAACAGATGGACGGTGGTTTCCAGGAGAACAATCTTAGAGCGGGAGTCGAAAATATACCCGCGGCGGTAGGCTTCGGTAAAGCGGTAGAACTGATAGACGAGGAAGAAAATGAGAGGCTAGAGGAGATGAGAGACCGGTTGATAGAGGGGATAAGCTCTAAAATACCCGATACTGTTCTGAACGGTCCGAGAAAGAAGAGAACGCCGCAGAACGCCAACATAACTTTCCAATACGTCGAAGGCGAGTCCATAACGCTACATCTCGACATGAGAGGTATAGCGGTCAGTACCGGTTCAGCGTGCTTCAGCAAGTCGTTGGAGGCGAGCCACGTTATACTGGGTATAGGAGGAGATCACGAAAGGGCCCACGGCTCTGTCCGTTTCACTCTAGGAAGGTTCAACGACGAAGAGCAGGTTAAAAAAGTGATAGAAGAGGCCGCTGAAGTGATAGAAAGATTGAGAGAGATCAGCCCTTTGGGCAAAGGTGGTGAATAGATATGGGCATGTCTTACAACGAAAAAGTTATAGAGTATTTTAAGAACCCGAAGAACGTGGGGACCTTGGAAGAACCTGACGGCTACGCCAAGGAGGGTAGTCCAGCATGTGGTGACATGGTATCGCTCTACCTAAAAGTGGACGATGAAACTCGCGAGATCACGGACATAAAGTTCGAGTCTTACGGATGCGCTTCTAACATCGCCACGGGCTCCATAATCACTGAGATGGCAAAAGGAAAGACGATAGAAGAGGCCAAGGAGATAACTTGGCAGGAAGCCGCCGAGGAACTGGGTGGACTCCCCGACCTAAAGACGCACTGTTCGGTTTTAGCCGTGGATGCGTTGAGGGAAGCCATACGCAATTATGAAGAAAGGCAGGGCATCGGAGAGGAAAAAAGAGAGACCACGCAAGAAGTGGTGGAAGAAAGGCTCACCCACGTTATGAACCCCATGAAAGGCCGGGACGTGATGAAGACCGGTCTTATCGATAGCGTTGAAGTCGAAGACGGTTCGATCACGGTCAACGTAGCTCTAGAGAGCGACCATCAGTTCGCCTCGGCGATAAAGGAGGATATAGAGGAGAAACTCGAACCCAGATGGGACGTCGAAAAAGTGGTAGTAAGATTCGTTGGAGGATGAATCTACAAAGATATATCGAGATCAATATCCTCTATCTATGTCGACCACGTTTGTTTCCTCGCCCTCGGCTAACGAGCTGATGATCTCTGCAAGATCCTTTATCCTGTATTCACTCCTTTCTCGTATCTGTGTAGCTCTGTGAGGGCTGAATACAACGTTATCGAACTCGTCTAACGGATAGTTCGAAGGGAACGTGTCGTCTCACGACTCTTTGTCGGACGGGTAAACCCACCAGGTATCTATCCCTGCACCTTTCACTTCGCCGGATTTCAAGGCTTCGTACAATGCCTTTTCGTCTATCACTGGGCCTCTGCCGACGTTGACGATGAGAACGCCTTCTTTCATCTGTTTGAATTCTTCTTTTCCCAGATAACCCCTGGTTTCCTCTGTCTCGGGAAGAGTGGATATGATGAAATCCGCCTTGCTCAAAAAGTCATGTAGATCTTCGTTGGTGCCTATTTTTTCTACCAGATCGCTTTCTCCTGGTGTCCTTTTCACAGCGTTGACTTCCATCTCGAAAGAGTTGGCGATCTTGGCTATCTCCTTACCTATCTCTCCGAAACCAAGGATGAGCAGTGTTTTGTTCCTCAGCCCCCAGCCCCGTTCTTTTTCGTATCGTGGAGTCCAATCGCCCTTTTTAAGCTTCTGGTGTATAGGAACAAGTTTTTTAGCGCAGGCCAGCAGAAGAGTGAAGGCGTGTTCCGCCACCATCCAGTAGTTGAAATGTGAGTTTATCACGGTTATCTCCGGAAAGTCGGCAAGGTTCTCTCTGTCTTTTTCTGGCACACCCACGAAGGGTATGATAAAATATTTCAGGTTTACCGCCTTATCCAAAAATTCTCTTGATATCCTGGCACCTATCACCGCATCGAACTCGTCCGCTCGATCCATGACTTTATCTTCATCGCCGGAAGGTAGTTCAGTGACTTCTACTTCAGGAGGCACCAAGTCTTTTAGGCTGATCTTCCTTTCTTCCTTGAATACATCTTTGAATAGATCGAGATGAAGGACTTTCATGGGTAAAGCACCTGTGTTTGAGATATCGATCGCGGCTATAATATTTCCCCATATCTATCGATAGTGATACTTTAACTATGATATGAGGCAGCATAGTCAGATACAGAAGGATCTTATCTTTCGTATCTCGAGACAAATCAAGAATTGTAGGATATTGTCATTCGTTTATATAGTAAATTGGTTAAAG
>PWHU01000047.1 GCA_003555395.1 Thermoplasmata archaeon | reverse complement strand
TTCCAAAAATATTTAACATATCTCTCATTTTACTAAACCGATGAAGCTTCAAAATATAATAGACGACGTGATGGAAAAAGGTGCTGATTACTGCGACATAAGGAAGGAGAGATGGAACCGGACAAGTCTTACGTTGAAGGACGGCGACATAGAAAAAGTTACCAGCGGTAAAGAAGAAGGAGCGATGGTGAGAGTACTCTACGAAAATGGATGGGGTAACATCGGAACTTCTGACCTCGATCATTTAAAGGAGACGGCACAAAGGGCTCTTGACGTGGCGAAAACCAGTAACGAATACAAAGAAGAAGAGACAGGCATGGCAGAAGTTAAAACCCATGAAGAAAAGCTCGAGATGGGGATGAAAGATAATTTTTTAGAAATACCTATCGAAGAGAAGGTATCATTTTTGAAGGAGCTTGAAAAACAGCTAGACGAAGACTTTGTCAGATCCACGGAGTTGAGATACGGAGATAGCGTAGTGGATAAAGAGATAGCTACCAGCGACGGTACACATGTAGAGATGAGGATACCCAGGATAGTAACTTATATGGTGGTTACGGGAAAGAGCGACACCATCCAGAGAGCTAGCGAAGCAGTCGGAGGAACTGGAGGATACGAACTGACCGATGAAGCCTACGATAAGAAAGACGTGGTTCTAGAGAGGTTGGAAACTTTACTCGAAGCAGATACACCTCCGAGCGGAAAGATGTCCCTTATAATGGATCCACATCTCACGGGCGTTTTTTCACATGAGGCCTTCGGACACGCGGCCGAAAGTGATTTAGTCTCAACGGGTAATAGTTGTCTTGAAGGGAAGATAGGCGATAAAGTCGCTTCTGACATGGTCACGATAAAGGACGATCCGACGATGGAAGGCTACGGCTCTTTCCCATTCGACGACGAGGGAACTAAAGCGAGAAACAGGATACTTGTTAAGGAGGGAACACTCAACGATTTCATACTAGATAGAGAGAACGCCTGGAAACTCGATATGAGCCCCAACGGAGGAGCGAGAGCCGAAGACTTCAGAGTGAAACCCCTGGTCAGGATGAGCAATACCATAATGGAGCCTGGAGATATGAGTTTCGAAGAACTTGTTGAAGAAGTAGATAAAGGTGTCTTCGCAAAATCGTCCGGCGGAGGCCAGGTGAACCCCGGTGAGGGAACCTTCCAGTTCAACGCCCAAGAAGCATATCTGATAGAGGACGGAGAGATATTGAAACCTTTGAGGGACGTGAGTTTTAACGGTTTTACTCTTAAGACTCTTCAGAATATAACCGGCATAACTAAAACAATGGAAACAGGCATAGGCCACTGTGGAAAGGGTCAAACTGCAGCAGTCACAGACGGCGGAGCCAATGTTTTGATATCCGAAGTAACGGTAGGTGGTAGAGAATGAGCGAAAAACTGGTAGACGGCGTTAAAACTACCCTGGAACTTCTCAATAAGAAGAACCTCGAAGGCGACGTTTTTGGTGTAAAAGAGAGGAACATCAGTTATTCCATCGAAAAAGGAGAGATATCTGAGAGTTCGGAATATGAAGATCTCGGTCTAGGTATACGGATCATCAAGAACGGAAAGATAGGTTTCGGTTACTGCACTCCGGGCGATGAAGAAAAAGGCGTCAAGATAGCGGAGGAACTTTCAAGTGTGTCTCAGGAGCTAGGTCTAGAACTTCCCCCTGATGAAGATACGCCGGAGCCGAAGGTACATGACAAGAAAGTCGTAGAATCATCGTTAGAAGGTAGAGGGGCAAGATACACCCAGCAGGTGATAGATGGTGCAAAGGAAGTCAAAGATGATATCATCCCTACAAGGGGAAGTTTGGTGATGAACGTAAGCATGAAAGTTCTTGGGAATACAAACGACCTTTTCCTCAAGGAGAAAAGTACCGCATTATCTGCGGGAGTTCTGACTACCATACCTGGTGAAGAGACTTCTATCAATGCGAGTGAATCAAGATTTTCAAGAAAGATGGACCTGGATTTCAAAGATATCGGAAAGACGGCGGCGAAAAAAGTGGATTCTCTCAGAGAGACCTCAAAACTTCCGAAAGGAAAGGTCCCTGTGGTGATGAATCCGGATGCATTCGGTATGCTGATGTGGTTTGGAATAGTTCCCGCTATAAATGGAGAGAACATAAGAAAAGGCAAATCCGTTTACGAAGGAAGGAAAGGAGATCAAGTGGCCGCTGAAAACATGCTCATGAAAGACGATCCCACCATGGACTGGGGTACAGGAAGCGGCGGTTTCGACGACGAAGGTGTGCCGAGCAGAGAAGTGCGTATAATAGAAGATGGGACTCTCAATGGCTTTATCTACGATATCAAGGAAGCTTTAAAAAGTGATAGGGAAAGTACAGGAAACGGTCTTAGAGGAAGTTTCAAAAACCCGCCAGAGATAATGGATAGAAATATAGTGGTGCGAGGCGGAGACATAAAAAAAGAAAATCTACTTCCAGACGAAGGTATTCTCGTCGATGGCGTGATGGGTGCCCACACTCTCAACCCGGCGAGTGGAGACTTCAGCGTGGTGGCTACACCCGCCTGGCTGGTGGAGAACGGAGAGATCAAGGGAAAAGTGGAAGGAGCCATGGTATCAGGTAATCTACCGGAAGTATTGAAAACCATCGAACTGTCTGACGACTACAAGAAATTCCACACGGCCATAGGAAGTAGGGAGATAAAGACGGACCTTCCCTCAGGAAGGTTCAATGACGTGACCGTTTCGGGCAAGTGAAAAACCCTTTCCTATCTTTCATTATCATTAATCGAAAGTCTTTTCTTTCAATATCTCTATACCTACTTCCTCGAGCTTCTCTATCATCTTTTCATATATAGGGCCCTTTATGCAATCCTCAGGTGCTACGATGCCTTTTTCGGTGATCTCTTCTTTCGCTATCATCTCGGCAGAGATCGCAGGAGGGAAGCACGTGGTCCTCTGCATACTAGTAAGCCCCATCTTTGGGTCCTCTCTGTCCAACATGTAATAGTCGATGCGTATAGGTTTTCCGTCTTTCTTGCCCTCGGCGGTATTCCACATAACGCACATGTCTCTGTCTCCTTCCTTCGGTTGTAATCTGGGTGTGATCAGATCGGAGAGGAACTCTCTAGGTATAACTTTAGAGTCTCCCACTTCAACGGGATCAGTATCCAAAAGGCCGCATTTCTTGAACTCTTTTATTATATCGTAATGTCCGGCCCAGCGTATCGTCTTTTCATAAGTATTTTCCAGTTCTGGTCGGGTATAAACATAGCTGGGCATCCCGGGAGTTACGGCGCATTCTAGCTCTAATTCACAACCGAATTTATCGAAGGTGAATTTCACGTGATCGGTCAAAGCCTCCAATTCTGTCATCTCGCCGTCTTTTATCGCAGGAGATTTGATGTTATATTCCCTGAGAACGTGGTCGAACGCCCAGGTTATCATGTACTTCAATGGATGTCTTTGGACGGCTTCCTCGTCGGGTATACCTCCACATCTCGCTATGGCGCTTTCGCCCTCGTCCATCTCTCTCAACCCCTCACCGAGGGTAAAATTGGTGATACCAGGGGCGAATCCCATGCCGGATATGAACGTTATATCCTTCTCTACAGCTCTTTCATGTAAGGACTCGCCGTATTCCTCTACACTCATGCCTTCCGGTATCTCGAGATCCTCCGTTTCATACGGATCCGGTCTTCTGTGATATTCTTCCAGTATATCTATCATGTCTAGACCTGTATCTATGGCCGCCTCTACGGTTGCGTAACACGTTTTTCTTGTAGGCAACGCATTGATGCCTACGTCATACTCTTTCATGATCTCTTTGAGCTTTTCCGTTTCAGCGACGACATCCACAACATACTTTTCAAGTTTATCGTCACCTATGAACTCGATTATCTCCTCGATAGGTCCTTCAGATCTGCTCAATATTCCTATCTGGTCGAAGTCAGAACGATTCGCTAAATACCATACCACACCTTTAGCCTGCTTTCCTGCGCCAAAAACAAGAGCTTTCATTTTATGCTACCTCTCGAACCCCCCATAATAGACCTGATTATAAACCTTACGTCGTTTTACTTATGTATTATTTCCGATCACAAATTCTTTTCAAAAGCTTCGTGTGATCTTCGTAGAGCTTTTACACCTTCTAATTCTCTACCAGTAAGAAAGTTGATGCAGGATCCGCCGCCTGTAGAGACGTGATCGATCTCATCTTCCAAGTCAAGCTTTTCCAAAACCGCCGTACTGTGTCCTCCACCGATTATAGAGTAGGCCTCCGATCGAGCTATCGCTTTGAATATTTCTTTTGTGCCTATGGAAAAATTTTCGAGCTCAAAAGCTCCTGCGGGTCCGTTCAATATTATAAGCGCGGCTTCCTCTATATCCTTCCTATAATCGGTTATCGTATCTAGACCTATATCGAATATAGGATACTTTGACGGGAGTTTTTCCAACGGCATACCGTTCCTCTCTCCGTCTACGTTTAAAACCACATCTTTTGGCATCTTTATCCTTTCAGGCCATCTATCTAGTAAGTTTTTAGCATCTTTAACGATATCTTCGTAGCCGGAAAGTTCTTTTTCCATGAATTCTTTGTTCCCTTCTCCGAGGTCATGACCCGCAGCCATCAAGAATATATTCGCCACTACTCCCCCGGTGAGTATCTTATCGACATCTCCGTCACCTAACATGTGCTCAGCTACCCGTATAGAATCTTCGGCCTTCATGCCGCCAAGGAATGCTATTTTTGGCGAAACATCCATGGTAAAAGTTTTGCCCAAGTTCTCTAGTTCGTTCTCCATCAATCTTCCGGCTAAAGTAGGTACAACCCTCGAAAAGCCCACAAGGGTAGGCTGAGCTCGATGGGCCGCGGCAAAGGCGTCGTGCACGTGATAGTCTATTTCAGGGCTGAGTTTTTTGACGATATGGGTATTCTCGTGTATATCCCAACTGGATTCCCCTTTCAGATAGGTTTCCTCTGCAAAAAATCTAGCGTTCTCTAAAAGTAATATATCTCCCTCATCCATATCGTTGATCTTCTGCAGCACGTGACGCTCAAAAAGGCCGTCCACGTATTCAACTTTCTTTCTCAGTAACTTTGACAATCTTTCCGCGTGTGGTTCTAAAGTGGTATAATCATTTTTACCGGGCCTGCTTTGATGGGCCACGATTATGAGCTTAGTTTCCCTCAACTCTTTGATGGTATCAAGATGTCTTCGTATCCTATAGTCGTCAAGGATCCTACCCGAATCCGGATCCAATGGCGAGTTTATATCGACCCTCAAAAGCACTTTCTTACCCTTCAGATCGAAATCGTCCAGGGTGAATATATTATCCCGGTGATGCTGCATCTTATCAATTCGGGATTAAGACGTAGTATTATAAATTTTACTTTGACTTATTCGGCAACCAAAAATTTACATAGAGCCGTTCATTGAATCCATACCATGGATACAGAAGAGCGATGTAAACTGATCGAGAGGAACGTTGAAGAATTGGTGACCCCTGAAGAGTTGAGAGAACTGCTTGAGAACAATAGTAAACCGAAGGGCTATATCGGCGACGCACCCACCGGTAAGATGCATACTGGTCATTTCATGACCCATCGAAAGATAGCAGACTTTTTGAGAGCGGGGTTCCACTTCACAGTGCTTTTAGCCGACTTACATGCCCATCTAGACGATCTTAAAAGCCCATTCGATCTTTTGGACGCTAGAAGCGAATACTATGAAGAATGTATAAAGGGCATGATGGACGCAACAGGTGTGGACTGGAAAGACCTTAACTTCGTTAAAGGTAGTGATTTCGAGCTAGAACGGGAATACATGTTGAACGTTTTGAGGATGGCCGCAGATACCACTCTGAACAGGAGCAGAAGAGCGGCTGCCGAGGTCGTAAGATATGGAGATAACCCTAAGCTTGGCGGTTTCATCTATCCGCTTTTACAAACACAGGACGTCTTCGCCCTAGAAGCGGATGTGGCCTACGGTGGTATCGATCAAAGAGGCATATACATGCTGTCAAGGGAGATCCTGCCTGATTTCGGCTACAAGAAGCCCATATGTGTTTTCGCACCGCTTTTGACTGGTCTGACAGGCGGGAAGATGAGCGCATCGGAGAAAGGTTCGAAGATCGATCTGTTGGATGATCCAGAAACTATAAAAGAGAAAGTGATGGGTGCCTATTGTCCCGAAGGAGAAAAAGAGAACAACGGCATATTGGAACATCTTGAGATGCTGATAATGCCTGTATTGAGATCCAATGATGAAAAGTTCGTCATAGAAAGACCTGAAAAATGGGGTGGAGATTTGGTCTACAAAGAGTATAGCGAAGTGGAGAAAGATTTTCTGTCACAAGATCTACATCCCCAGGACCTTAAAAGTGCAGTGGCTGAAGAGCTTGCAGACATTTTAGAACCTATCAGAGAAAGGTTCGAAGGTAAAGAGGAATTGGTCCGAAGGGCATATCCTGAAGGAGATGCCGAGTGATACCAATGGAAAAGGTCAGTCTTTATTTCGACCCAAGCCGATATCTTTCATCCTTTTGATTATCTTTTCAGATATATATCGTGAAATATCATCAACTGGCCCTGAGATGTTCAGTACTGCAGCTCCAGGATGACCGCCTCCTTCAAATCCTTTTTCATCTTCAGCAAGATCTGTGAACAGCTTTCCGAGATCTAAACCCGAATCGGTCACTTCTTGAACAGCCCTACCTATTATCCTGCTTCGATATTCATCTGCGGAAGGATTGATCACCAAAGCTATATCCGCACCGCCATCTAGTAGATAAGATGCCACCGATCCTTCGAAGGCACCTATTGTCGTCTCCGCCAATATGAAACCGTTCACCTCTTTCCAATCCGCTCTTTTAGCTCCTTTCAATCTGGCTATCTTTTCAGAAAAGGACCTTGATTCGAATAGCACTTCTTTCACGTCATGGATATCGATCCCGGATCTCTCTAAGATCTTTCCCAGTGTAAGTAGCGTTTTAGCATCGGCACGCTGCAGAGACGATGAATCGGTGAAAATGCCGCCGGCTAAAGCGATACCTTCTTTTTCTGTCAGCGTTCTATCACCGATAATCTCGTAGACTATCTCCGCACATGATGTTCTCTCCTCTAAATATAGATCAACATCATCCCAGGAGTTGCTTGAATGATGATCTATGACTAAAACTTTTTCAAGAGGGATCTCGAAGGGCTCTAATTGACTCATGTCGGGTGTGTCTAGAACTATGATCAGATCATACTTGTCAGCATCGATCGAACTTTTCAGTTCAAAATCAAGAAAAGATAAGAGATTTTTTCCGGTCGTGCTGGGCGGTGACGGAGTGGCTATCTCTCCGCCGTAGTATCTAGATAGATAGTAAGCACTGCCTACAGCATCCGGATCTGCGTGTTCATGGATCAAGAAGAGTAATTTTTTTTTCCCTAAATTCTCCTTTTCTATCTCCATCTACGCTCCGCCGGCCTGACCTTGCTGCATGGCGCCCATCTGCTGGCTCAATTTCTCCTGCAGCTCTTGGAATTGATCTTGAAGCTTTTCTTCTTTGCTCTTCAAAGACTTCAATCGGACATCGGCGGATTCTTTTTTCTCCTCCATCTCCTCGATCATCTCTTCTTTATCCTCGACCTTTACCAGTATCTCGCCTATCTCCTTGTATACTGGGGTGTCCTCGTCCAACCTGGATAACTCATCCAAGGCTCTTTCAAGGTCTTCGGTCTTTTCCTTCAACTGTTGTTTCTGGCTCATGATCATCTGCAGCTGCTGCTGAAGCTGTTGAGCTTTTACGATCTCGTTCTGTACATCTTCCTGCGACATAGACATTTTTTTCCTCCTATTACATCAATTATAGTTCGTATCCGTCAGTTATTTCTTTTGAGATGTTCAACCATCTGAGGTATGAATTTAAGGCGGCTCTCAGATCATTGGTATCCTCCGAACTCACCTCGATCTCAGAGTTCTCTAAAGATATCTCGACTTGGACCCCATTCATACCTTCCTTTGCCTCGGGTTCCAAGGCTTTGAGCGCGTTTTTCGAATAGTTTTCTGAGAAGGCCAAATATGCTTTCTTCATCTTTATCTGGCCTTCAGCTCCTTCTTCACGTTGGGCCTATCTTTGTAGAATACCCGGCCTCCGCAGTTTTCACATTGTATGCCTATGGTATCCATATCCGTGGTTATCTTCTCATTACAGATGTAACATCTGAACATCCTATTCCTCCATATCCACGATCCTCTGTATCTTCTTTCCAAGTTGAGGTGTGTAAGCCCCGCCTGCAAAGGTCAAACCACATCTACTGCAATCCCAGATACCGGTACTATCTCTCTTCACCTGTTTATGGCTGCATCTAGGGCACTCGTATTCTTTCTTTTTAGCCTCTTCGATCTCTTTGATGGTTTCCTTAACTTTGACCCCGTATCGAGCGCCAAATCTTCCTGTACTGCCAACTTTCTTCTTTTTGGCCATCTTCCTTACCTCTCGTTCAACTCAGTTCCGTTGTAATCCAAGGTTACAAAGACGTTATTTAAATATTTTCCCGTCCAACTTCTTCTATGACTTTCTCCCGCGTCTCACTGCAGATATCTTTGGCCTTCTTTATGCATTCTTTTGTGCTCTCGTAATCGAAAACTCCTCTGAGTCCTTTCTGCATCGCAACGATCTCGTCGTTTTCGTTCAGCGATACCGTCAATCTCGCGTCCGCTATCTTTTCTTCTTCCAGCTGTGAGTCCAACAGTATCTGATCTTTGATCTTGGTGAACGTAGCCGGTACTACGACATGATCGATAGGCAGTGGATAATCTTCCTCTTTTTTTGCATCATCGAACTTGGAAGCTGGTACGACCGTATCCATCAATGCCGCCATTACTCCGATGCCCGCGGCATCGAATAGATTACCGTCGTAGTCCAAAACGTGTATATCTATGAATAGGATCCAAACCTTTTCACCTTCTTCTATACAGAGTTCGCTGGTATCTACGACTTCGCCCTCTCTTACACCTCTATCGACGACTCTAGCCAGTTCAGTAGCGTCTTCGCCCGGCGGACCGGACTCGTACTCTGGAGAAGCCATGGGGATGAGTTCTGCGGAAGTCGTGAGCACACCGCTTTCCGGCGTATCTGGAAAGGGCTCTCCTACATCCATCTTAGTTCCTACATAAACGTCTGTATCTCCTAATCTTACTCTAGCGGAACCCTCCGCAGGTTCTATCTCACCTGCCTTGATCTCGATATCCCTGTATTCGAACATGTTTCTACCGTCTACTCTTTTTCCTTCCTTCACCAACCTGTATAGGTAATCCTTTGTTATCTTAGAGAGGATCTCTTTCATAATTTACACCCCCTCGGCTAGATCTTTCTCATTTTCATCTTTCAACTCGGTTGAATATCTTTCTCTGAGCGCCTCTCTCTGTATACCGTGTATCTCTTTGCACGCCTCTATGGCCATGTCCATGGCCTCCTCGTACTCTTCTTCGGTGAGATTGCCGTCCATCTGTAAAAGGCATATATCATCGGACCTAGGGATGTAACCAACGGGTACGTCCGCCTGTCCATAATTAT
The DNA here is from genome assembly GCA_003555395.1 of Thermoplasmata archaeon. Lineage (GTDB taxonomy): Archaea > Thermoplasmatota > Thermoplasmata > Halarchaeoplasmatales > Halarchaeoplasmataceae > Natronoplasma. Next base: position 6,275 of record PWHU01000047.1, on the reverse strand, counting down.
CCTCGTTTTTACCTAGATCGAGGACCACCTGTCCTTCGATCTTACCTGATGCACAAGATGCCACGAGATCCGACATGGGGATACCGGCATCGGCTAGAGCAACAGAAGCTGCGGTCAGGCCTCCACATCGTGTTCCCGCACTCGCCTGTAGCACCTCGATGAAAACGTCGATCACCGATCTAGGATATTTCTCGGTGAAGACAACCTTCTCGAGCGCCTCGGAGACCAGTTTGCTTATCTCGATCGACCTTCTATCAGGTCCCGGCCTTTTCCTATCTGGTACGGAAAAAGCAGCCATGTTGTATCGAGCTCTGACGACCGCTTTTCTGGTCTCTTGAGCGTGCCTGGGGTGCATCTCTCTTGGCCCATAAACCGCGGCCATGATCTTGTTCTTTCCCCATTCAAGATAAGCTGATCCGTCTGCTCTCTTTAAAACGCCTGCCTTTATGGTTATCTCTCTCAATTCATCAAATTCTCTTCCGTCCATTCTTTTTCCATCTTCGATCAATTCTATGTCCTTGTTACTTCCCATAGTTATCACCTCCAAAATTGATAGTTATTCAAAACTGAATCGTTATCTATCTCATCAATCATCAAAATCCTTTCCTGTCTCTTTTTTAAGAAAACTTTCGATAGCTTCTGTCAACCCGATGGCCTGGGCATTCTCTTCGATCATCTTTATGGCCTTTACCGCCAGGTATTGACCTTCAAGGTCCCCGTCGATCCATATCCTTCCGTTCTGCCCGACGAATATTTTACAGCCTGTGTATTTTTTAAGCATGGATATCATGGATCCTCCCCTACCTATCACACGTGGCACCTGGAACGGCGGGATCTCGATGATCTGACCCACGTCGAGTTTTCTCAGGCCTTCTTCGTCGATGGTGATCTGCATCCTCTTCTGTTCGTCCACGTCGGTGATCTTGATCAGAAGAGCATCGCCGACTTGGATGTAACTGCCAGTATCACCATAATCGACCCTCCAAGGGACGTCGTTCACGTGCAGAACAGCTGGAAACGGAGCATTCACATCTACAGTCCAGTAGGAAGCGTCGATATCGCTCACCGTTCCTATCACTTTATCGCCTTCACTGGGGTCGTATCTTCCACTTTGAGCGGCTACATTCACATAGCCTTTTCTGATGTTTTTTATACCCAATTTCGCTGCGTAAATTTTACCGTCTTTTTTGAAAACTCCTTTACCTGGCTTCAATCCTTCAGCTTCGATCTCGTCGCCGGGCAGAAGGAGTTCCCTTTTCGTTTCATCCTTACTCATACTTTAACACCTTTTAACATTTAACACTTACATAACAAATTTTGATCAAATATACTTATCGTCGCTCTATTAACCTTCGACTTGTTCTATCTCTTCGTTTCATCTCTCCTTATCTATTTCTTCTATTTCAGCCTTGCCCTTTGTGAGTTCATTGATTTTCTGGTATAACTCCTCTTTTTTTCCTGCAGGCATTTTAACGATCCCCTGCCATCTACCGTCTTCTAGCCATTCCTCGTCTTCTATGCTGCCGATACGTTTCAGAGGCCCGTAGATCTTACCCTGTAGATCTCCTCTCACGGTGACAGCGAACCTTTTCTTCTCGAAGCTCAAGGGGATAAGATCCCTTAATTTGTCAACGACATCGTCCATCTGAAGGCTCACGGGTTTAAACGGGTCGATATGCACCTCGGCTTCAGACATGGCGTTCTCTATCCTTTGTGGAGGATGAGGCGTGTTGGTTTGAGGATTGTAGGACCTCTTCGCAATCCTATTTATGATCTCTTTTCGCTTTTGTTCTTGTCTCTTATTTCTCTGCTCCGTTGTGATCTGTACTTCGCCCTTTTCCAATATTATCCTTGCGATCTCTTCTATTTTGGTCGTATCGAAGGCTCTTTCGACCATATGTGTCGGGGCTTCTTTTCCTTTACTAGCGTCGGTAAAAATCTTTTCCACAGGCATGTTGTCGAGCAGATCGACTTCTACACCACTCCTGAACTTTTCCACCACGTCCGGCTCCACGATGATCTCAAATCTTTCCCCGTGAGAACTTATACGGCCTATCACGTGTTCATCGAGGAGTGTATCAGTGTGTTCCTTTTGGAAATCTTTTTTACCCACTTAAGTTCCCCCTATTCAGGATATGTATTCCTCTATCTCTTCCATGCTCAGTTTTCTAAAATCTTCTTTGTCCGTGATTATCCCTATATCTAACGAGCGCGTCTCCAAACTTTCTTCTCCAGCTCTCTTCAAACCTTCTAAAGAAAGTTCTATCGCCTCGCCAAGGTCCATGCCTTCCTTGTACTCTTGATTGAACACTTCCTGGACTTCTTCTCTGTTGCTTCCTATGCTAACAGCTTTGTACGCCATATTGGCTCCACTGGGATCAGTTTCATAGAGATGTGTTCCTTCTTCATCTTTTCCCGCAACCAGAAGAGCGGTACCGAAGGGACGAACTCCGCCGTACTGCGTATAGGTCTGTTTGTAATCACATATTTTCTTTACTAGACTCCTCACGTTTATCCTTTCGTTGTATGACACCCTGTTTATTTGAGCGGCAACTCTGGCATAATCAACCAAGATGCGTGAGTCGGCGACTAATCCTGATGTAGCTATTCCTATCTTTTTGTCTATCTTATAGATCTTCTCTATGGATTGTGGTTCCACTAATTTAGTCGGTACGTCTTTATCGACTACTAAAGCAACTCCTTCTTCTACTTTGATACCGACGGTTGTTGTGCCTCTGCTGACCGCCTCTCTAGCATACTCTACCTGGAAAAGGCGTCCGTCCGGTGAGAAGACCGTAATTCCTCGATCATAACCCATTTGGCCTGGCTTCATTCTCATTCACCTGAGCGTCATAATATACCATTTAGTTATAAACCTTACCCCCGCTATTCAACATTTTAAAAGTATAAGCTATAAAAGTACTATGAGCAAAAAAAAGGCAATAAAAAGTATAGTGGAAGTCGAAACTTTTTGAACCAAAGTTCCGACATCCACTACTAGTCAATGACTATGAAAAAGTTAGGTCATTGAATATAAAGAGGGAGGGAAGGGGGGAGGTTATCGTGAGGTCGTAAGGAGGGAAGGGGTGATACCCTCGCAGTCCCTACTAAAAAAAAATAGGGAGGGAGGGTGACTATCGTGATGTGTTAGGGCGTATATCCTTGTACTAGTGTACTATTATGCATATAACTATAAGTAGTTTTCGGAAAAAACGCAATTAATAACGGGTTTTTACAAACAAAAGACGTCTTGATCCTTAGGATGCTAGATACTAAAATGTCTCGCAAGTGTGCAAAAAGAAGAAAAATTCAACTATATCTAAGATCGAGTCGTAGGTGAGATATTACATCATCGACGGACTGCAGTGATGGATTGGCAGGGTGAAAAAGCTATAAATAGGGGGAGTTATTATAGCCGTATTTACGTGCCATTCAGTTGCAAAAATCAATATCCGTTAGATAGGTGAAACGAGATGAGTTCTAGCTTGTTTGGTAGACTTACACGCGAAAAAGAAAAAAAGTCCTCAGGAGCGAGATGGTTGAAGGAGAACTCTGGCACTTTAGTCACCTTGATAGGTATATTTCTAGTGGCTTTGATTGTCAGGTCATACTTCGCCTTCGAACTCGCTACGGACTTCGGAACGCCGTATCTTCTTGGAGGGGGCGCAGACTCCCATTACAACGCTAGAATAATCAATTATATAGTAGAGAATAATGAACATCTATTTTCGGACCCGTTGAGAACTTATCCTCTCACCGTTGGAACAAACGCCCGTCCTCCTTTATATCAGTGGTCGGTAGTCCTAGGAGGACATGTTTTGGCTCCTTTCGCTGGAAGTTTGGATAGAGGGGTTCAATTATCTTTCATATTGTCCGCTGGATTTTGGGGCGCGTTGACGACCATACCGGTATACCTGATCGGAAAACACACCTTCGGAAAGAAGGCCGGGATAGCCGGAGCTTTACTTCTCGCGATCAGCGCGGGTCACCTTGAAAGAGGCGTTATCACCAACACCAATCATGATGCGTTTTCGCTTTTCTTTGTGGTCACCGCCTTTTATTTCTTCATGCGAGCATTGGAAGAGATACCTGATGAAAAAATATGGGTCACCGATTGGTTGGACAAAACTAGTATCAAACAGGGTCTGTCTCAATTTTTTGGAAGTAACAAAAGAGCTATGCTGTACGCAGCCATGACAGGTATGGCTTTAGGTACTGTTGCATTGACGTGGAAAGGTTACGCTTACGCGATCGTGATAATACTGGTATACTTTTTGATCCAACTAGTGATAGATAAATTTAGAGATAGGGATTCTCTCGGGATCACCATGAGCATCTTTGTGGCCATCATGATCGCTTTCGTCATCTCTCTTCCGTGGTATGCTACGTACAGACCTCATATCCTCACAGAATGGTTCAGATGGCCTCTTGAAAATTGGTATCAGGCGCCTTTCTTCATATTCCTCGGTACTTTCGGCGTAGGCGTCTACTTCACCGTGACCAGGAAGCTTCCGTGGATTTTAACTTTCGGTATCCTTGCGGTGGCCGGCGTGCTTTTATTTGCGCTGGGACCCGATATTTTCCAATCCATCGCAGCCCAATACTTTGTCGATAATAAGCTGTATGCGACCATCGCCGAGGCCCAGGCGCCGCAGTTCAGCAGACTGGTGATGGCCGGCGGTATCGCAACGTTCTTCCTTTCGTGGGTCGGTATAGCCTTCGCCGTTTGGCACGTCATCGAGAAGTGGACGAGATCTTTCGTATTTATTCTGGTCTGGGCCGCATTCTCTATCTACATGACGACCCAGGCGGCAAGATTCATATTTACAGCCGCCCCAGCTTACGCATTGACATCCGGATGGGTATTAGCTTTGATCTTCGATAAGGCCGATTTTGAGTACATAGCGAGAAGGTTTAGAAGCCATAGGGGCAGCACCATCCGTGGTGTCAAGGAAGGAGTAAAGATAAAACACGTATTGGTATCTTTAGCTATAGTCTTCCTCCTTCTGATGCCTAACACGCTCTATGCGTTCGATGCGGGCATACCTTTCGAAGAAAAGGGAAGATACGAAGAACAGATCTACGATACTTTGCCAGAAGCCTTGAGACCGGCAGAATACGACGAGGCAAGAGGATATCATTATATGGGTGCCTTCGGCTACAGCTTGGATAAGCCTACAGATTATTGGCAGGACGGTTGGAGGTGGCTCAGAGAGCAGGATACAGACAGACCTCCAGAAGAGAGACCTGCATTCTTGAGTTGGTGGGACTATGGTTTCGAGGCTATGAACAAAGGTGAACATCCCACGGTGGCGGACAACTTCCAGCACGCTTACCGCTTTGCGGGAAACGTGTTGTTGTCCCAGAATGAATCGGAGATGCTCGGTCTGCTCATTGGACGTCAGATCCAGCTGCCTTACGACGAAGAGGGAGGATTTGAAGGAGACGTAAGGGATATATTGATAGAACACCTGGGAGAGGAAAAAACCGAGAAGTTGGAAGACATATATGATAACCCAGGTTCATATCGTCAGGAAGTTCTTTCCAATCCGGATAGATATCACCCGCGCGCGGACGACATAGATAATAGAAATACGAAATGGGCTATGGTCATGGGAACCCTTTCCTACGAAAGCGTGGAAACACTATCTTCGCTTTATAGAGACGTCAGCTTGAACTCGGGATATAAAAGGTTAGAGAACAGGATGGGATATCTTGCGGTCGACTCGAGGATGTTTCCCACTTCTGCGAGGGACACAGGCATCTTCCACGCTCCGGCCTTCCTTTCGGATCATCGTGTCGAAGGCGATAGAGAGATGAGGACTCCTGTTGACTTTTATACTATAGAATTGGTCGATGCCGAAGGAAGAAGATATGAGAGTATAGACGATGTACCCCCAGATGCACAGATAGTCGACCAGGAGATCAATTTTAAACCTATGTTCTATGATTCGATGCTGTATAACGTCTTCGCGGGATATGCGGGACAACACATAGGCGAAGAGGAGGTGATCCCGGGTATCCAGGACAGGGAACTGCAACCCATGCCCGGTTGGGGTCTGACCCACTTCAAGATGGGTTACAGGACCGCTTACTTCAACCCGTATCCAAGAGACGAGGTGCAGAACCATACCGATGCATGGAGAGCTATATCTTTTGAAGAAGCAAGAGAGTATCAGGAAGACGAGAACGTCACCGTCGATATGAGCGCCGAGAGCTACATGAGGCAGGGCGTGGTATTCCTGAGATATTATGACGGTGCCATAATGGAAGGG
>PWHU01000169.1 GCA_003555395.1 Thermoplasmata archaeon | reverse complement strand
TCGTCCGCAGGAAACCCGTTTTCGAGGATGCAGATGAATCTTTGATTCATCGTAGTGAAACGGGCATCGATGTGCAGCCAGATATCGTTCTCGTAGAAACGGGTGCCGATACGCCACTTCGCTTCATCGGACAACCTCTCCACACCCTCCATCCAATCGACCTCCACGAACACGTCTTTGCGGAACGGGTGCGCTCGGCCCGCGACCAACTCGTCATTGGACAGCCAGTATGTATCGGCGTCCGAGATACCGTCGCCGGACGCGTCGTGCTCGTGGTCGAAGTCCAACCGATCAGGGTCGGGGAAGTAGTTCACATACGAGCGGAAGGTGAACTGTTCGTATCTATGTTCATAGTTATTCATGATTACATTCCTCAAGCATCTTTGATGAATGGTAGCCGGAGATGATGCATAATAACACTATAGCTACGATCGAGTATACAAGTAAGAGGAAATTTTTACCAGTGTAGAGTTTCTCTAAAAATATTATACCATGAAGAGGTATCAAAAATATAAGTAACAGGCCGATGCCCCAGGACGTTTTGTCCTGGACAGTGCCCTGTTCAAAATGAACACTTAGTAAGGAGAGAGAGATGCCAACTAATAAAGGGAAGATAAGCCACCATAAGAATGAAAATCCAAACCTTATCTCAAAAAAATTCCACAACCATTCACCTGGATACCTCAGTTCAGCTAAGAAAGAAAGACTGATAAAAATGCATACACATCCGGATAGAGCAAGGGGGAGAGATATAAAAGGAATACTGATTTCCTTTTCACCATAGGAATACAGCCTTTCTCCTTGTAATCTATGCTTAACTGTAATAAGCAGTACTCCTATAGAAACGAACAGGATCATAGTAGATATTGATGATAGTAAGTTAAGTTCCACATCGTGATCGGTTGCAAACATTAGAAAAGAACCTATAAGTAGAGAGTAAAATATACCCACTATCATAGGCCAAAAGCGGTATAAAATCGGTTTGCAACTATCTGCGACCTCATCACCTTTTATCTTCTCTCTTTCGGTCATGTATAATCATCTCATATATCCTTACGGCGGATAGTATCGACCTTCTAAAACGTTCCAACCTATTTCTAAATGTTGGTCTATATTGACTACAGAAAATTCTTCAATATCACTAGAACGATAATCCACTTCATATCTGAGCGATAATTCTGCTTCAAAATTATCTGTTTCCGATCCCAGATAAGCATAATATGATACCTCTGAATCACTATTAGATAGCATCATGGTCATATTAGGACCTGGTATCGGGGGAACCTCCATTTCATCTAATGTAGTGGAAAAATAGAGTTCAATTGAATCGGCAGATTCGATTCTAAGTGCATGACCTTTCTCTGTTTCGATAAGGTCCACTTCAGCGTTTCCCTCTCGAAATTCAATATCAAGCATTTCTTGAACCGGCCCCATCTCATCTTCCCGCACAAGTGTTGGAAGATATATCGTATATGGAACTGGATCTTCTACTTCGATAGCGACGCTATACGAAAACCTGTAAGGTGTTGGAGAACGAGGAGAAAACAGTACCGAATGTCTTACGTTCGAATAAACCTCTAAAGTTCCCGATATCGCAATCATCGGAAGTATCAAGACCGCTAGAAAAACTATCCCTTTACCTACCTTTGTTTTTGGGTCGATTATTGAAGATAACAAACTCATTTTACCTAGACCTCCATCCATCCCACTGGAAATTCATTGCACCCCAACAATTACCACAAAAATCAGACCTTGGACTCCGTGAACCCTGCCTAAGGGCACAATCATCACAACCACAATGTACCCTATAATCTCGATCATCCTGATATACAAAATGATTTGCGAGGGGATTATGACGGGGATGATTTGGATTGTCAACATAGTAGCGGCCTATCAAGTTATGGCCTATCTCATGCAAAAACGTATGGACTTGCCAATCAGTACCTGAAGTTCTTTTTGTATATATTGCAAACCGGCGACCAGGTGAGGGAGCATTACCTCTCTTCTGGTCTAAAAAGCTATCCTCTTCATGTCTATATGCCAGCAAAGAGTAATGGAAACCTGGCTTCTCTTGATGATAAAAATACCCTCTATCTAGTCCCCAGTTTGAGTTTCTTATTTTCTCTTCGTAGTCATCTAATTCCCCGCCACCGCCCATCTTGCCGTCGTCGATGTGCAGCCAGATATCGTTCTCGTAGAAGCGGGTGCCGATACGCCACTTCGCCTCATCGGATAACCTATCCACACCTTCCATCCAATCGACTTCTACGAACACGTCCTTACGAAGCGGGTGCGCCCTGCCATCTATCAACGGGTCGCTGGACAGGCGGTACGTATCCGCATCGGAGATACCGTCGCCGGATGCGTCGTGCTCGTGGTCGAAGTCCAACGGATCAGGGTCGGCAAAGTAGTTGACATACGAGCGGAAGGTGAACTGTTTATTCCTAAACGGTTGTTTAGATTTAATCATAATCTTCAGCCTCAAGCATCACCTTAGATGAATGATAACCGGAGAGGATGCATAACATGGGCCCAAAAATTCCCAATAGAACCATCATTGATAAATATGCATTTAAATTTGGTATTAATGAGTGGGAGAGGAAGAAACCAGAGAACATTCCTAGTATATGAATTAAAGATAAAAAAGATATAGAGAGTGCTAAGAAAGTATTCTTTTTTTCTTTTTCACCACTGTAATAACTTGCTAGTTTGTTAAATCCTAGCATACATAAGGATATAGAAACATAAAAAACAACAATAGAAAAAACGAAAAAGAAACAAAGTGCACTAGGGGTAACAAAAAATAGGAGAGGTAACAAGAAGAGCACCGCTCCTCCAATTTTTAGGTTCTTCCCCTCTAGTTCACGCCCATGTCTTCGTACGGCATCAACAAGGACTAGAAACATAAAAATATAGGAGCTAGACAAAAGAAATAGAAGATACCAATCTTGGATATGCCAACCTATTAAAAAAGAGAAACCTCCGACTATTGCGAGTATGTAAGTAGAAATGTACATAATAATACCTATTCCAAAAAGCTCTCCGAATCGTAAAGGTAATAAGATATCATCGAATTTTGATCTATCCATCCCACTTCCTAATTTTTGACCAGTACTTCCTTTTACTTGGACGAAATACCCAAAAATGATGCATAATAAAGCCTGAATTGATAATAAAGGTGCGGGAGGAAGTGGCGAAAGGAAAACATAAAGAGATATCATCGAGATGATCAAAATCGGAACAGTGAAAAATAAAGCTACTATATCATAAAAAAATGGTGCTTTATTAGGACGCTTATTCAAATAAATCCCAAGTAAAAATAACACAAAACACATAGTAACGAACAGATAAAAAGGTAAGAAAGACGATTGGATTTCCAAATAAATGGATGTATTGTTTAAATTAAAAGGAGTATTGGGCAGTAAAGGGATTAAAAAGAGCCCTATCGTACCCAATAACTTCAAATGTTTACTTACCTCCCGTCCTTTTTCACATATTAGTTGTAAAACAAATAATATCGCTATGATAGCATACGCCAAACCAAATATAGCTATAATAAATGACATATTATGAGTTCGATGTCTAAAGAACAAACTAATTATTGGTATAGAAGAAAGTGCTATACCTGTAATGATAGGGTTATCATTTAATATGTTTATAGGTTTTTTAAAAGGGGTAGGATTAATTTTACTCATATAATATCATCTCCGAAAAAGGCAGTGTTTTATTGACATGCTCTTCAAACCTATCACCGTTCATATTCATGCCACCCCTCATTTAGTTGTTCTACTTCCATACTAAGGTTCAACTCGTGGTAAGGGGAAGCTCTCAGGCTTTCTCGAACCGCCTCAATTCGCACTGATATGTTCCCATATGAAGAATATATAGAGTGAGTTCGTGAATATGGCTCGGTCTCCATGGAGAAACTAGAGAAGGTGTAATACCTACCTGTTTTCCTTGATATACTTTGTTCATGATAAGCTTCTAATATAATATCTCCACTAAAAGTGATCTCCAGTCCGGGACCATGTTCTGTTTCAACTATTTCCCATTCAGCTGTGCCTTCTGTTACCTTTATATCATTTCGTAGATCCGATAAACCTTCTAGTACTCCATCTTTACTGTATCTAGCAACAAATGGCAAGATCACAGTTACTTCTTCTTCCGGACCTGAAAGGGCTACTCTATATTTATAACGGTTGACTTGGGAGGATATGAAAAAAATCACAAGCATCATCACGACGAAAAATATTATGACGTTATACACGCTCTTCAAAGCCTCGTCTCGACCGATGGATGATGTGGTTTTACCGATCATTCAAATCCCTTCTTTTAAAGATTCTTTAATGTACGCCCAGTCATTATGATCAACATCACTGTTTGACCCATCCGAGTAGTCATAATAACTGGAGTTGACAACGAGAGTGTAATAGTTCATCACACTCGGATATTGGGAATGCCAATATCCCCCTCCCGGACAACCAATAGCTATTTCCTCGGGTATGGGACAGTTATCTATGCCATCGAAGACGTCAGTCCAAAGACCGAGTGTATGTCCCAACTCATGCATAAACACCGTACCGGGGTTTGTAAGATAATCCAATAAAAGATTTGTTTTTTGACTTACCACGAACCTACCTGGACGGGCAAACCCCAGCACATTTCTATCCTCTCCAGTAACATAAACATAATCCGCCATCAGACCATAGCGAAACAGCCCTTCTCTCTCCGGCGTAAAATAAGCGTCCTGGTAGCCATCAAGGGTCAATGCTTCATTATCATGATTGTTATATATCGTTGATATATAAGGCACTTCCCCGCCGCCGCCCATCTTGCCGTCGTCGATGTGCAGCCAGATATCGTTCTCGTAGAAGCGGGTGCCGATACGCCATTTAGCGTCATCGGTTAATCTATCCACACCCTCCATCCAATCCACCTCTACGAACACATCCCTACGCAGCGGGTGCGCCCTGCCGTCTATCTGTGGGTCGCTGGACAGCCAGTACGTATCGGCGTCGGAGATACCGTCGCCCGATGCGTCGTTCTCGTGGTCGAAGTCCAATGGATCCGGATCGGCGAAGTAGTTGCCGTATGAGCGGAAGGTGAAGGTAAAATCTCTGACTACCTCTCCGTAGTCATTCGTCTTTTCTACGTTCCACGCATATTCATTGTATTCCTCTAAATCTTCCGGAGCTTCCCATTTTAAATTCAAAGTTTCTACCCCTATACCTAGGTCGAACATTGCATCTATATTGGTCTTAAAAATATTTTCCCACGTAGTGATTGTGACTTCTGCACCCCATATCCTCCAACCTTGATGATCTGAAGCCCCCTCTCTCACTCCTGCTTGCCAATTGAGATGGATGGTTTTTCCCGCGTAATCGGTCAAGTCAACCGTTACTTTTTCCCAATCCTCTGAGCCACTCCAAGCGGGTTGACCGCCTAATGGATTGTTGTGTCCTGTTTCAAGGCTACCGTCATATACTGGATCAGGAATTGCGAGTTCCCAGGGTCCATCAATACCCTCTGTAGAGACCTTCAGGTTGCCACCATCCCAGTAGTTCTCCGAAGAGGAATCGAAGTCTCTCCAATGCCAAAATTCTAGTTCCGCCTCTTCAACATCAGTCAAATCGATTTGAGGTGATATTAATTCACTAAGACCACCGCCTTGAGGATTGTTATAATTTTTATTGCCAAAATCCCATGAATATATGTAATCAATATCCCGTATTTCCCATGTACTAGCACCAGGTGAATGCTTTGTGGTATAACCAATATCTTCACCCGCTTGAGCTTTGTCTTCGAATATTGTGAATTCTCTCAGGGTCCTGGTTTCTACCCGATTATCTAACTCGATAAATAATGATTCCTTTTTTTCTCCTGATGTGAAAACCCAATTGTCATCATATCCTGGTTCCCGTCTCATGTCATCTGCTATCATATAGAGGTGCTCAGTACCATCCCCTACATGACATTCTATCGACTCTAAAAATAATCCTGCCTCTCGATTAACGGGTCCATCGAACCAACCGTCGAAGTCGGTGTCGGGGTTCAATGGATCGGTTCCGACTTCGTACAATTCTTCATAATCAGTCAAACCATCCCCATCGGTATCCGGACTCAGCGGATCAGTGCCGTACTCGTCCGCTTCCTCCTCGTTGGTCAGACCGTCTCCGTCGGTATCTACGGTGATATCGGATGGTAGATCAGGATCGGTGCCGTATCTCCAGAGTTCCTCCGTCCAGGCCAGCCCATCTCCTGACCAATCTTCGTCGGTATCGGTTCCGAAATTTTTAAACTCTAACTTCTCTGGGCGGCGATCGTAAGCCCCTGTAGCAGGTATCATGAATATATCCTCACTGCCACCATCTATACTTATAGATTTATCATGATTATCAAAAACATGGGTCTCCTTTAGACCAAAGTTGGTTCCCTCAGAACGGATACCGATATCGTTGTTGTGGATCGTACTATCAAAGAGGTTAACATATTCTCCTTCCTCTATTATTTTACCGATCCCACCGTTCTCACCATTCTCATCTCCATATTCTCCCGTGATATAAACCCCTATTTCGTTGTCGTAAAGATTAAGACCTCTATATGTTGGTTTATCTTCTTCTCGTGCATAAGCTACCACCCGGGTAGAGGTAGTATGACTTGATCCCCCTTCCCCTATATCTTCATCGGTAACTGTAAGTTGGGGAAAATGGAATCCAACAAAAGGTCCTGTAGCTTCATACGTATGGGAAACAACATCTTTGTCCTCACCTTCGATGATGGTCACGGTATCGTCATGGTCAACAAATTTCCACTCATAATAGTCTATCTGACCTTCTTCAGAATAAGATTCGCTCCCGTCTAGCTCAATGGTCATCTGCCACACTTCGTCATCAACCTCTTCATAAGAATTAACTATCTTGTACTCCGAAATCTGGGCTCGGATGCCAGCCATATTTATTTCCCGTATCTCCGTACCAACCGAGCCATATTCGTCTTCCACTTCCAACTTGACGTTGTAAACTCCTCTTTCATCGAACGAGTATTCTATTTTCTCGCCTTCGCCGATTTGAGTGTATTCATCCTCACCCGCTTCGGTTTTGTACCATCTTATCTCCTCTATATCTCCATCTTTAGCCCATGAATCGCTACTGTCGAATTCGATTTCCTCTCCGATCTCAGGATAAAAAGGTGAGTAAGTGAAGCTAGCTACAGGCTTGGTATGTTGCACTCTAACCTCTCGTTCGATAGTATCTGTCTCACCATCACTATCTTCAACCGTCAGCTTGACTGGATAGGTTCCCGGTGAACTGTAACTGTGAATCAATGTCGTACTCTCTTCTTTCGTCTCTTCGGTCCCGTCGCCGAAGTCCCATGTCCATTCTATCAGTTCTCCGTCGTCAGGAGCTTCTAGAGAATGATCGATGAACCATATCTTCTCATCAACCTGCGGATTATGAGGGTCTATTAACCCTGGCGGAAAATCTTGTCTCGACAAAGGATAATCTATCTCAAAAATGGCTGCGGGATGATCACCTTGGGTTACGGTTATAGACTTCGTCGTCCTGCTAAGACCTATTATATAGCCGTGAGCCTCAAGTATCACGGTAAGAGTTACATCAAAAGTTCCAGGGGTCATAAAAAACTTCTCAGGATTTTGCAAACCGATGGTTGTTCCGTCATCAAAATCCCAATCATAGAATAATTTACCCCAACCTGGGGCTGAAGAGGTATCTGTGAATCTTATTATCTCACCCACGGCGGGGCTTTCAGGTTCGTAGTCAAAATCAGCTTGTATCGGATAACTACTATTGCTAAGTTCGGCGCCGGTCCTTATACCGTACTTGCAGTCCCTTATCACGCCGCCTTCGAGCGTGGGAGTCCTGTTCTGCTGCACCAATATGCCCGCTCCTACGCTGTGCTTTATATCCAAGTCTCTGAGCACGACATCGTCCGACAGGACTTCAACACCGTTCCACAGGCGGCGGAACGTCGTGCCCTGAACCGTTGAGCGGTTGTTCAGTCTCACTTTCAAGTGGTGCCCTTCATCCGTATAAACTCGACCGCCTTCGAGTATCAATTCGCCGTCCGCCCAAAGAGATATGTCGCCGTAGCCGGCTTCTTCAAAGTACAGACTGGATCTTTCGAAGGAGGCGTATGCACCGGAAGATACCGTCAGGTCACTATCCTGCCAAACGTTCATCTCCACCATGGTCAACTCAGCCCCTGACAGGATTTCCAATCCACCCTCGACCCTAAGCTCCTGCTCACTCACCGATACTCGGTTATCTATCTGCGGGTCCACCCACCTGACCTGCGTCGCATGCCTGATCACCGACGGAGGCGTTTGGTGATCCGGTACCTTCTCTTCCGTCTCGTTGTAACGGCTGAAACCGAACCACGCTTCCGTACCGTTCATCTCCCAGCGCAGACCTTTTTCTCCCGCGTTGTATATCGTCTGGTTCAACCTGTCTGGGGTCACGGCCCAGAATCCCGCGCTGCGGTTCTTCTCTTCTTCTTCCGGTCCCACGATGTAGAAAAAGTCGGTGACTTTGCTGTGGACCGTGTACCTCCTACCTGGAACGTCATCGGGAGGACCCCTGCCAGATGCTTCGTCTTTCCCGGGCGGGGTCTCCGGCGGACCTCCGCCTTCCGGCGGTGTGGTCTTCCGCAGATCTTCGGTGGTGCCGTCGCTCCACACTAACGTACCGTTCGTGTTTATCACGTTGTCCGCTATGGTGTCGAAAGATTTATCCGCTACAGTATCTTCGAACTCCACGTGCATCGAGCGGGGGTAGAACGACCATGTATAATTCTCTCTCCCGTCCGCAGAGGTGATCTCGACTTCAGCATAAAGAGGACCGTCTTCTTTCAACTCGACTTCCGCTCCTTTCTCCCTCCAATTCAACGATCCCGAGTGCCACGACATCCAACCGGGCTCGAAAACGTAACCTTTCCGGGCAGCGTTCCTATACTTCACCACTCTCGAACCGCCTCTCTCGACGTCTATCTTCACCCGATAATCTTCACCCTTTATCCAGAGATGCTCTTCTTCTTCCACCTCTACCGTGCCGGTCTCCGACATTTCGTGCATCTTCAACAGATCGGCTTCTTCCTTCTCCTCTTTCGGACCGTTCTCCAGTATATCGAACCATATCGAGTAGTACCTCGTGGTGTTCGCCGGCGTCGTTCCGTTCATCAGCCAAAAAACTTCTAGGCTATCTTCGTCTATCCACCTCTGCTGCATCAGCGGCTCCCACATGGGTACCCAAGACTCATTGGTTTCATGAACGCGAACAGAATTCGGATCGAATTCGCCGTAACCCCCTATCTCGTCGGTTATGTTCAATTCCAGCGAAACGATACGATCTTCCCTTTCATATGGTCCGCTATTCACTTCCACCGGCACTCGATAATGCCATTCCCCTTCATCTTCACCGCCGATCCCATCATCTAACCTTACATCTCCGTCGGGATCAGTGTCCTGAATATCATCGCCCACATCGAAAAACACGTACGCGGCGGAGGCGGAAGTCACGATCAAAACAGCAGTCAAAAACACAAACAATTTCGAGTGAAACCCTATCATCCTATCCCTATATTATATGTGAGTTACCGTATATATAATTTCCGTTTTTTTTTTGAATGTTTTATAATAGTCTATATCCGAGGTTGATAGACTCGATCAGACGAGACCATAAAATAACAGCCCAAGATCTGCACTTCCTTCAAGCACGAGAAGAGGATACTCGTCGAAGTTCACTTCTTCCACTTCGTGACGTACGTGAACGTAAGGGAGACTTTCACCAGTATAAGCGATGCACCTAGGATGCTCACGAAAAATAGATGACCGCGGGGTAGAACGAAGAGAAGAACTGCACACAATACCGGCAGTGCGTTAAATGCGTACACGGCTTTACCTTTACCTTTGAGGGGAACGTAATTGGTGTCGTAGCCATAAAAGATGAGCGCTAAAGGAAGGAAGATCAAGATAAGACTTTTAAACGGCAGAACAGAACCTTGGATGTAAAGAAGTGAGAAAAACACTAATGGAACATATCCGGCTGGACCTATGAAATAATCTCCTTGAGATACGTATATCAGCAATGAGATTCCGAGTATCAAACAGATTCCGAACATCAATTCTCTTTCGATAAATACCGGGCTGGCCACTCATAAGTTCCGACTTTTGAGTTCTAAGCTAAACTATATGTAAAACCGGCCGTTATATCCGGTTAAGATGACCACGAAGCTGAAGCGGATCGAAGATAAAGTCCTAGACCGGGTAAAACCCAACGGCGAAGAAAAAGAGGAGATCCAGCGGGTGAGCGAACAGCTTATCGAAGTTATAGAAGAATATCTTGAAACCTCAGTGAAACCCAGGCTGGTGGGTTCTGTCTCTAAAGGCACTTACCTGAAAGATCCGGATATAGATGTGTTCGTCAGATTTTCACTTTCCACCCCCAAAGAAGAGATGGAAGAAAAGATACTGAAGGTTGGAAGGAAGATATTGGATGAGACGGAAGAGCGGTACGCTGAACATCCATATATCCACGGAACCTTCCAAGGCTTCAAAGCAGATATAGTTCCGTGCTACGATATAGAAAAAATTTCGCAGATGAAGTCGGCGGTGGACAGGACCCCTTTCCACACAGATCACGTGAAAGAACATTTGTCTTCCGAGCAGAGAGACGAGGCGATCCTGCTGAAGGCTTACTTGAAAGGCATAGATGCCTACGGGGCCGAGGCGAAAGTATGGGGCTTTTCCGGCTACCTCTGCGAACTACTGATACTTCATCACGGCAGCTTCAAAAACGTACTCGAGAACGCGAAGGACTGGAAGCCCGGGAAAACCATAGAGACAGTAGAAGGAAAAAGAAGCTTCGACGACCCCTTGGTCGTGATAGACCCCGTGGATCCCGAAAGGAACGTGGCTTCACCGGTTTCCCTGGAAAAATTTGCACTCTTCGTTCTGTCGTCAAAGCTCTTTTTGGAAGAGCCGAAGCTCGAGTTCTTTTTCCCGAATGAATCTGAAGAGAAGAGCGCTGAAGATTTATCCCGGATATTAGAAGAGAGAGGTACCGATCTGTTGGGATGGAGGTTTCCAAAACCGGATATAGTCAAGGACAATCTTTATCCGCAGGTGCAGAGGTGTATAAAAAAATTGAACCAGCATCTAACAAGAAAAGACTTTGAGATACTACATTCAGATCATTTCGTTAAAGACGACGTAGTTCTACTGATCTTCGAAGTCGAGCACGCGGAACTTCCGAAGATAAGAAAGCATCGAGGCCCTCCGATCTGGATAGATAACACTGAGGACTTCATCCGCAAATACGGTGAAGATGCGTACCTGGAAGGAGAAAGGGTTTGGGTGGATAAAAAAAGAGAAAACTACGGTGTAAAAGACGCCATGGAACAGATAATCAAAGAAGTCGACCTCGGCAGTTCTATAAATCCGAAGCTCGAAGAAAAAGGTGAATTTTTAGTCGACAAGGGATGGATCGAAGAGGAAAAAAGCGCGCTCAGCGAATTTTTAGACAGAAAATTTTCATGGGAGCATTGATCTGGCTACTTCACCGCATCTCTCAACTCTTTTAGATTTTTATCCACGTCGCCTTTAAAGACCGAAGAGCCGGAGACCAAAACGTTAGCTCCGTTATCTACCACTTTTGGCGCGGTCTTCGGGGAGATGCCTCCGTCCACAGCGATGTCTATGTCTTTTTCTACTCCATCGACCGCTTCCCTAGCCTCTTTTATTTTAGGTACGACGTCGTGCATAAAACTCTGTCCGCCGAAACCGGGTTCGACGGTCATGATCAAGATGAGATCCAATGAAGGCAAAAATTTTCGTACAGAATCAAAAGAAGTGTCTGGCTTTATGCTCACACCGACTTTCACACCACAATTTTCTATCGTCTCTATAACGGTCTCCACATCCTCTACCGCTTCGATGTGAAAAGTTATTATGTCGGAGCCGGCCTCTGCAAATTCTTCCACGTACCTTTCAGGTTCAGAGATCATCAGGTGAGTATCGAAGACATGATCGCTCACATCTCTGATGGACCTGATAACACAGGGTCCAAAGGTGATATTCGGTACGAAATGACCGTCCATCACGTCCAGATGGAGCCACTCCGTACTTTCCACCGACTTTATAGAACTTTCCAAACATGAAAAGTTAGCAGATAATATGGAAGGTGCGATCTTCACTTTATCTTCCCTTCTACTCATGATGTTCACACTCCGTATGAACTTCAAACCAATCCCAAACGCTTTTTCCAAAGGAAAACAAAATTCTTAAACCCGTCTTTCAATGTGCGTATCTTCGCTTCACCCTTTCTCTCCCTGTACTCTATAGGTATTTCGTCGAATTTGATACCTTTTTTAATCGCTTCTATCTTGATCTCCTCGGAAAAAGGCATGCCGTCGCTCGTTACATCAAGATGCCTCAGAGCTGAGCTTTTGAAAACCCACATACCGGATTGAGAGTCGTTTATATCGGTTCTGAACAGAAGATTCATGGTGGTTTTCAACGCCCAGTTACCGAAGCGATGCATCCTGCCCATGACTTCGGGAGAAACATTGGAGAGTCTATCCGTGCTTATGAACTCGTATCCCTCGTCCTCTATCATAACGAGTATTTCAGGTATTTTCGATGCGGGATAAGTACAGTCCGCATCCAGTGTGACTATTATGTCGCCGTCGGCTTCTTCGAAGCCGGTCTTATAGGCTCTCCCATAACCTCTCCTGGGTTCTTCCACCACTCTAGCGCCCTTTGAGCGGGCGATCTCTCTCGTCTTGTCGGTAGATTCCGTATCTACTATAAGTACCTCGTAATCTCTTCCAGAGAGAGCGTCGTTTATCTCGTCCATCACGTCTCCGATGGACTCTTCTTCGTTCATGGTGGGGATCACAACGGATACCTTCATAACACGAGAACACAACAGGTAGGGCTTTATAATTATTTCCTCAACCGGCCAAAGTCACTATAACTCGCATCTTTCCCTACTTTCATCTACCTCCCCCCCATTGGACATTTAAGTATCTTCTCTTTTTTAACTAAAAGTCGGACATGAAAGGATGGATCTTGGATATATATCCCGATCCTAGAAGCGGGAAGATGGTCATCTGGATCAGAGATAGAAGGAACTGTTATAAGGTGAGAGAAAACTACGATCCAGTCTATTACATCAACTCCGACGAACAGGGTATTAAAAAGTTGGAAGATCACTATCAAAAGAAAGATTTTAGAACTGATCGCGTCGAGAAAAAGACCGATATCCATTCTTCGAAAGAAGAGGAACTTCTCGCGGTACATCCTAGGAAAGTCTTCGATCCAAGAGATCATATACAGGCTTTAAAGTTCTTCAGAGGTTTCGATAACTACGAATTTTTTAATGTAGATATCCCTCTCGATCAGAGATATCTTGTAGATCAGGACATCAAGCCTCTTTCGCTCCTGAAAAAAAAAACGGCTGGCAGGATCTAGAGCCTACAGAAAGCATACACTACTCTAAACCCCCTCTTAGAACGGCTCGTCTCGAAGTCACTACAGAAGGAAATACTTTAGAAAGAAAAAACACTCAACGATTGAAAAATATACAGATTGAAGATGAAAAAGTTGGAGGAGACGAAAAGAACATCATAAGGCAGTTGAATAGGATGATAGAGAAGAAGGATCCAGATGTGATTTTTACCACGGGAGGCGATGAATTTTTGATCCCGTATCTAGCTCGGAGGGCCGAGTTGAACAATGTCCGGTTAAAACTCGGCAGGGAATCGGCCCTGCATCCGCCTAAAGAAGGCTCGTGGCATGAGTCCTACGGCAGGGTGGTCTACAGACCTCCATCCTATCCGCTCAAGGGACGTATACATATCGATACGAAAAATTCATTTCTATATGGAGAGGGCCGTTTAGACGGACTTATAGAAGCCTCTCGCCTTTCAAAAGTACCTCTCCAACGCTTGTCCCGCAGGAGTCCCGGGACTCTGATAGATGCTATGGAGATCAACCAGGGGCTCGAAGAAGGTTTTTTGATACCCTGGAGGAAGAATCTCTCTGAAGACTTTAAAACATCGAAAGAGCTTCTAAAAGCGGACAGAGGTGGACATATATTAGAACCGAAGGTCGGTCTTCACAAAGACGTGATCAAACTCGATTTTGCAAGTATGTACCCTTCGATCATAGCTAAATATAATCTTTCACCGGAAACGCTCCACTGTACCTGTGAAGATCATCATGAAGTCCCCGAGTTGGGTCACAGGGTATGCCAAAGAAAAGAAGGTCTGATCCCTAAGGTCGTAACCCCTTTGGTGAAAAGAAGGCAGAGGTACAAACAATCGAGTGGGAAAAACGAAGAATTCAAAAGACGGGCGGACGTTTTGAAGTGGGTATTGGTCACCTGTTTTGGATATACAGGATACAAAAAAGCGAGATTCAACTGTATCGAAGTCCATGAGAGCATAACCGCCTACGCCAGGCGGATCTTTTCAGACGCTCTTGAGTCCGCTCGAAAGATGGATTTAGAGGTCCTTCACGGCATCGTCGATTCGCTCTGGTTGAAAGGTGAGAGAGAAAAAATATCCTCACTCACAGAGGAAGTGAAAGAGAAGACGAAGTTAGAGTTGGAAGAAGAGGGTATGTACCGCTGGATAGTTTTTTTACCCAACCTCACGGATGGCTCTGGAGCAGCGAACCGCTACTACGGTGTATTGGGGGACGAGCTTGAGATCAAAGGTATGTATGCAGTTAGAAGTGACACTCCGCGTTTTTTCAGGGAGATGCAAAAGGAGATGCTGGAAAAGATGAAAAGCTCGTTCATCTCAAGAAAATCGGACCAGATGATAGAAGAAATTTTGTCCCCCGTTAAAACTAGGTGGATCGAACTGAAAAATAGAAGAGTCGACCCTGTGCGGCTTTTGTTCAAAAAGACCGCTTCGAAAAGTGCAGAGGAATACGAACACATGACGGAAGTCAAGAGCGCCCTTATGCAGTACAAGAAGAAAGGCATTTCAAAAAAGCCGGGTCAAAGTGTAAGTTACCTGGTGAAGGATCGAAAAAGCAGAGATGAGATCGAAAAGGTAAAAGTAGCGGAAAATCAAATAACTTCAGAAGATTACGATACTTCATACTACGAAGATCACCTATTCCGCACGGCCGAAGAAGTTGTCATACCTTTCGGTTGGGATAGAGAGACTATAAAAAACCATGTGAAAACTAGTCGACGATGAAAATCTAACGAAGCTCCTATACGTTATTCTTAAACCTTAAATCATAAATACCAATAAATCCATACGCCCTAAAGATTTGATCGAGGACGTGTTTAAAAATGGCACAACAAAACACTGAGATTTCTAGAAATGTTAGAGAAGCTATGAGTAGATCTCTAGATAAATTAAGAGAAAAAGTAGATCTGCTCATGATGACTCCCGGACCGACCGAACTCTCTCGGAACGTCAGGGAGGCGATGGGCCGTCCCATAGAAAATCCCGATATTCAAGTAGAATTTTCCAAATTTTATCGTTCGCTAGAGGACGACCTTAAAAGGATATACGAGACCGAAGACGATATAGTTATCTTGGGGGGCGAAGGCATATTGGGCTTGGAAGCCAGCGTCGCCTCTCTCATCGATCAGGGAGATAAAGTACTGTGTCTCTCTAACGGTATCTTCGGAGACGGTTTCAAAAATTTTGTGGAGATGTA
The DNA here is from genome assembly GCA_003555395.1 of Thermoplasmata archaeon. GTDB lineage: Archaea > Thermoplasmatota > Thermoplasmata > Halarchaeoplasmatales > Halarchaeoplasmataceae > Natronoplasma. The sequence goes on along the minus strand of PWHU01000169.1, from coordinate 153 downwards.
CGGTGGTGAACCGGTGATGTTTGATTTTCCTTATGATCGGTCTATACGGCTTGAAGAAGTCGAAAACCACCTTGATCAGTACGATTTTAAAGTGGCTACCATGGTCCACTGTGAAACTCCCACGGGAACTTTGAATCCGCTAGAAAACATACT
>PWHU01000036.1 GCA_003555395.1 Thermoplasmata archaeon | reverse complement strand
GCTTCTAAAACCCATCGGCTTTCGCCCATGACTTCTTCTCTTATGGCTGCCGCGGTGAGTCCAGCACCTGTGGATCCCTTTCCGGAGGCGTACATACCTCTAGGCGAAAGTTCACCTATGTATCTCAAAAGCTGTGATTTTGCCGTACCGGGATCACCTACCAACAATATGTGTATATCTCCTCTGGTCATGGATCCGTCAGGCATCTCCTTTCGGACTCCGCTGAACATCTGAAGAGCCAAACCTATCTTCTCATGGTAAAGACCGTGGATACTTGGCGCTATCGAATTTACTATCTTTGCGAATATCCGTGGATCATCAGCCGCTTCTTTTATCTCTTTTTTATCCTCTTCAGACAACTCTAGATCTTCGAACTCGTATTCTTTGACCTCGATGCCGTTGACTCTCATAAATATATCGAAAACTCTGCTTTTAGATCGACTGCTTCTCCTTTTTGGAGTACCGTCAAGGATGCCGTTCAAGGTGATCCTGTCCCCGGGCGAGACTTCGCCTACAAGATCGTCTTTTACCCATGTCTTCAGTCTCTGCGGTTGTTCACCTCCTCTTAATTCGTCCGGACTCTCCTGTATCTCTATGTTCTGAAAGTTTTCGAATTCAGATTTGTCTTTTAGCAGTATGAAAGTCGTCTTGTTGGAGGATTTTCCACACTCAGCACACTGGATCGGCTCCTCTATATCGCTCCCGTTCTGCTTAACTTTGAATTCAGCGGTACATGTACCACATCTGAATACCGCATTGGAAAGCTTCGGTCTTACCTCGGTCGCCTTTCTCACAAGACCGTCTATAGCAAGATAATTCGCCATATCGTCGGACCTAAGATCTCTTATCATCTTCTTTCTAGCGTCGGGAAGACCTTCGAGGCGAAGGAATATGTGGACGTCTTCGTAAGAACCGCCGAGAACATCTTTTATCGCGTTTTCCCCTTCTTCTAAACATTTATTCGGATTGCGCAGCACGTATCGAGGAAATTCAAGATCTTCGAAAAAAAGGGTCATATCCTCGTAAGTTATAAAGATCGATCTTTCATCGGGATAATTATCCGCAACCTTGATCAGTTCGGAATGGAAATCTTCGTCTTCGAACAGGTCTCTGAAATTTTCTTTTATCTCGTCTCCTTCGTATTCCACCATCTATATGTCTCCGGAAATCTTGATTAGTCGAGGTGCATTATTAATTTTGTTCTATCACATCGGAATTTGACAGGACGAGATAAAGAATATATAACACCGATATAGTGTTTATAATATGTTCGAACAAGCAAGTGAAAGTGACGTTACTCGTGCGATAGTCAGGCAGTTCGGCAGGCAGTTAGAAGAGCATGCGGATTCAGAAGTGATAGTTATCGGAGGAGGACCTAGCGGCTTGATGGCTGCTCGCGATCTTGCCATGAAAGGTCGTAAGGTCTTGGTCGTCGAGAGGAACAATTATCTTGGAGGCGGCTTTTGGCTCGGTGGATATTTGATGAATACTGTTACGGTCCGCCCACCGGGTCAAAAAGTTCTGGAAGAACTGGGCATACCCTATGAAAAAGACGGCGACCTTTACACAACCATGGGGCCCCATGCATGTTCAAAACTCATCTCCGAGGCCTGCGACGAAGGCATAAAGATACTGAACATGACCGAGTTCGAGGACGTCGTTCTGAGAGAAAACGACAGAGTCGGAGGCGTGGTCATCAACTGGACTCCAGTATCGGAATTACCGAGGCAGATAACCTGCGTGGATCCTATCTCGTTGGAAGCCGAACTCGTTATAGACGCTACAGGACACGACGCCTGCGTGGTAAAAAAGTTGGAAGAGAGGGGCATGATCGAGACCACTGGATTTGGAGGTATGTGGGTCGAGAGATCCGAAGATCTGGTCGTTGAACATACTGGAAAGGTACATGAAGGTCTTATCGCGACCGGCATGGCGGTCTCTACCACCTATGGTCTACCCAGGATGGGACCCACTTTCGGTTCGATGCTCCTTTCAGGCAGAAAGGGAGCTGAAGCGGCCGATGAACTGCTCCATTGAACTCCCCTTCGATAAGATATTTTTGTACGTCGATGAACAGGAAGATCTTGATCGGGATAAATTGAAAGAAATCATCCAACAGAGGACTTCACGTTCAGTGAAGTTGAAATGTGATTTTTTTAAAGAGAAGTACAGCAAAGGTCTGGAGGAAGATATAGCTTGGACCAGGGTGCGGAAAAAGAACGAAAGAAAATTTCAAAAACCACTGCCTAAAGAAGTCAAGATCGAAAGTGAAATGATCGAGGGCGGGAAAGAGATACGCGGCATAATCTATGACGGTTTTAGGCTCTTACGCCTGATGAGGGAGCTTCTCACCGTCGAAGAAGAGAAAGAGCATACACTGGTCATCTCAAAAAGGACGGTAGGAACGTTGGAGGGTAACGAAGATCGTTATCACGTAAGAGCGGTGATAAACGGTATACCTTCGCTGATCTCAACAACGGGGATAGTGGAGGGTCCCGCTAAACCGAGAGAATACTACTTTGCATACGGGGATCAAAGAGAAGATGTTCTCGATTTTCGACCTATGAGTCATTCGGACGAAAGGATGGAGAGCGCCGTGGCTTCTTATATTCTCCAAACTATCTTTTGGCGGCTCACCGGTGATCCCTTCTGCGGTCGAGACTGCCGACTTTACAATTCACACTGGCAGAGAGAAGTTATCGAATACCAGGTGAGAAGTGGGCTGTGTGAAAAGCACGAGAATATACTGAAGTCTTTCAGCGAAAAGCCGAGATAACCCCGTTATGTTTATAAGGGTATGGATAAATCATGGGTCTGTAGTGTGAAAATTTCAAATACGAAAGGTCTATATTCATGCTGATCGAAGCATCATTTTGAAGGGATAACATGGCCGCCGCTTTAGACATTCAGAAGATCAGGGAAGACTTCCCGGTTGTAGACGACTACATCTATTTCGACAGCGCCTGCTTGAGTTTGAAACCTAACTCAGTCATAGAAGCTGTTAACAGATACTATTCGGAGTTCCCCGTTTGCGAAGGGAAAAGGAGTGCTCATACTCTTTCAACCAGATTGACTAAAGAGATCAAAAAGGGGAGAGGATCGGTAAAAGAGCTTTTAGGTGCCTCTACCGTTGAAGAGATAGCTTTCACGAAGAATACTACTGAGGCCATAAACACCGTGGCTCGAGGTCTAGGACTACAGAAAGGAGATAAAGTTCTCACTACCGACAAGGAACATAATAGTAACCTCGTGCCCTGGATAAAACTCAAAGAGCACGTCGGAATTGATTACGAACAGGTTTCTACCACTAGTGACGGCGAACTCGACATGGAGGATCTAAAAGAGAAGATGGACGACCGAGTAAAACTGGTTTCCATGGTGCACACTTCCAATCTTGACGGGACGACCACACCCGCTGCCGATGTGGCCGACATAGTTCACGAGCAAGACGCCTATCTAATGCTAGACGGAGCTCAAAGCGTTCCTCACAAACCCGTCGATGTGAAAGATATAGACGTGGATTTTTTGGCCTTTTCGATACACAAGATGCTGGGGCCCACGGGAGTAGGTGTGTTGTACGGAAAGAAAAGACTGATGGAAGATCTCGAGCCGCTTATCTACGGAGGAGGCGGTGTAAAGAGCACGAGATATGACGAGATAACTCTACAGACGACTCCGACGAAGTTCGAGGCTGGTCTTCAAAACTT